>CANPZA010000029.1 GCA_947588915.1 uncultured Clostridia bacterium | reverse complement strand
TTCTTCTTTTAACTTATTTAAATTAAATTATAATATCTTATTTTTAATATAAAACTGGAAAACTTGCAAATTTATTTTATGAACTAAGTAATAAATCTTTTATTTTTTCATTGTTAGTATATAATGTTAACTTTTTATCAAAATCTAGTGCATAAGATTCTATTCCTATTTCATGTAACATAAATTTACCTGGCAACACATCCCAAGGTTTAATTGTTTCAATTATAAGAGCATCAGTCTTATTAGATATTAAATTAGTAAACGAAATACAACATGAATTAATATGCATTATGTTAGCTACATTTAATTTATCCTTATCTAGTAATTTATAAAAGAAAATCTTTTTATTTTCAAAACATTTATATATAGAACCACCAAATTCAACAATAGCTTGTTCTAATGGGACACTTTCTTTTGGAAATATTTTATTATTATTAATAAAAGCTCCTTGATTTTCTGCTGCGTAATATAATTCATTTGTTTTTGGCAAATAAATTATAGAAAATTTTATTTTCCCTTTGTCATAAAATGCAAGTTGAGTTCCCCAGAAAATACTATTCTTAATATAATGACTAGTACCATCAATAGAATCAATTATCCATGTTCTATCTCCTAGAAATCCATTCGGATTATTTTCTTCTGTTAGAAAGTTATCGTTTATATATCTTTCTTTGATTTTTGATATTAAATAATTTTCTATTTCTGTATCGGCATCAGTTACTAATGTATGATTTGATTTTATAGATATGTTATATGAAGTAATTGATTTAGAAAATATATGTGCATCTTTTACGAGATTTAATGCAAAACTTAATTCATCATAGTATGTGAATTTTTTATTTCTAGTATTAGAGATGAAGTTTTCTAAATCATCTCTGTACGGCATACCAGTTTGAGCTGTTTTTACTTGTATACTCATAGCAGATGCATACATAGCTTTTCTTAGTGCATGTTGTAAATCAATTCCTTGTGATATATAAGTAGCTAAATTTCCACAAAGTGTATCACCAGCTCCAACAGAATCTATCACTTCAACATTTATTGCAGGCATATGTATTATTCTTTTTCCATTAGAATACATTAATCCATCCTTACCTAATGTAACAATTAATTTATTTGGATATTTTTTCACACATGATTCTATATCTTTTGTATCAAATATAGTTTCACATTCAATTCTATTACACGTAATTATATCTATTTTATCTATTAAATCTATATTGCTAGGATCATTAATACATAATTTTTCTGGTTTACATGGTGTTAAAATTAAAAATTTATTATGGTCATAACAAAAATTGATAAGTTTCTTTGTAACTTCTTTTGGTATCTTTAATTGGCATACAATAACTTTTGAATTCAATAAAACATCTTTATAATTATCTATCATATCTTCTGTAAAGCTATTAGTAGCTCCATTAATTCTTTTTATTTCATTGTCTTTATCTTTTAAATTAATATAAACATTAGAACAATCATTTTGTAAATTATCTATTATTTCTATATGCGAAGTATCTACGAGATTAAAATTAAGATTTTCTAATATTGATTTTCCTATGTCATCTTTCCCTATTCTAGATATAATAGTGGTTTTTGCCCCAGCTCTCGAAGCAGCAACTGCTTGATTGGATCCTTTACCTCCTGGAACTTTCATAGATGGTTTTTCATTATATGAACCATCGGAGTTTTGATAATACATTTGATCTAGTGAGCATCCTCCAAATACACATACATCATATTTCATTATTTTCCTCCTATAAATATATTTAATATATAATATTATACCATTAAAGAAGAAGATTATCAATTATAAAAATAATAAAAGTTTTTAGCTGTGATTTTTATTGTTTTTTTCGAATTGATATGCTATACTATATACACAAATAGAAGAAAGGAGAGCGGACATAAGGTATTATATAAAAAAATAGTCCCAAAAGGTAAAGTTGTACCTGTCCCAAAGTTACCTATGAAACCAATAGTGGCGATTATACGGAAAACCAAATGTGGGAAAGTCTACATTTTTTAATTATTTAGCAGGTAAAAGAATTTCTATTGTTGAAGATACTCCTGGTGTTACAAGAGATAGAGTTTATGCTGATACAAATTGGAGAGGTAGAGATTTTACATTGATTGATACAGGTGGTATTGAACCTGATTCAGAAGATATTATTTTATCTCAAATGAGACAACAAGCTAACCTTGCAATTGATATGGCAGATGTCATTTTGTTTTTAACAGATATTAAACAAGGAGTAACATCTGCTGATAAAGAGATTGCTTTGATGCTTAAAAAATCTGGTAAACCAATTGTTTTAGTTTGTAACAAAGCAGATAATTTTAGTAAAGATAAAGAAGAAATTTATGAATTTTATAATTTAGGAATTGGAGAGCCATATCCAGTTTCTAGTTTGCATGCAATTGGAATAGGAGATGTGTTAGATAAGATATATGAAAACTTCCCAAATGAGATAGATCAAGATGAAGAAACAGATATTATTAAAGTTGCAGTAATTGGAAAACCAAATGTTGGAAAGTCATCTTTAATTAATAAAATATTGGGAGAAAATAGAGCTATTGTAAGCGATATTGCAGGGACAACTCGTGATAGTATAGATACTAAGTTTGAAAATGAGTGTGGAAAATATGTATTTATTGATACAGCTGGTATAAGGAGAAAAAGTAAAGTAAAAGAATCTATTGAAAAGTTTAGTATTATGAGAACCATGCTTGCAATTGAAAGAAGTGATGTTTGTCTTTTATTAATTGATGCTACAAGTGGAGTAACAGAACAAGATACAAAGATTGCAGGAGAAGCACATGAAGCAGGTAAAGGAATTATTATTGTAATAAATAAGTGGGATGCTGTAGAGAAAACAACAGGTACACTTGAACAGTATAAAAAAGAAGTATATGAAAAGTTAAAATATTTATCATATGCACCTATGATTTTTATTTCTGCGAAAACTGGTCAAAGAGTAGATAAATTGTTTGATTTAATTAATAATGTAAATAAACAAAATTCATTAAGAGTTTCTACTTCTGTATTAAATCAAGTAATAAATGAAGCAATAGCAATAGTACAACCACCAACAGATAAGGGAAAAAGGCTAAAAATATACTATGGTACGCAGGGAGGAACTAGACCACCTACTTTTGTTATATTTGTAAATAATAAAGAGCTATTTCATTTTTCATATGAAAGATATTTAGTAAATCAAATTAGGAAAGAATTTGGTTTAGAAGGAACACCAGTTAGAATTATAGTAAGACAAAAAAATGAAAAAGATGTATAAGGAGGAAATACAATGGTTTCATATATTATAGTGCTAATTATTAGTTATTGTATAGGAAGTATAAATTTCTCTGTTATTTTAAGTAAAAAGATGGCGGGGTTTGATGTTAGAGAAAAGGGAAGCGGAAATGCAGGGACTACTAATATGTTAAGGTCAGTTGGAAAAAAAGCTGCTGCATTAACATTAATATGTGATATTTTAAAGGGAGTTGTTGCAATAGTTATTGCTATTATTATAGGAAATATAGTAACAGATTCTAATAAAGAATTATTACTTCAAATAGCAGGTATAGCAGTTGTAATAGGACATACTTTTCCAATATTTTTTGGATTTAAAGGAGGAAAAGGAGTTGCTACTTCACTTGGAATTTTATTAATGAGTAATTGGAAAATAGGATTAATATGTTTGATATTTGCTTTGATTTTAATTATATTAACAAAGATGGTATCACTTCGGTTCATGTACAGCAGCAGTATTATTCCCAGTATTAACATTATTTATAAATGATAGTTATACAGTTTTAACAGAAGGGAAAAGTGGAAGTTCATATTTAATATACAGTATTATTTTAGCCATAATAGTGTTATATAATCATAGAAGTAATATAAAAAGATTATTGGATGGAACAGAAAATAAAATAAGTTTTAAATAGTAATAAAATAATTATATAAGGGAGATAATGATGAAAAAAATTGCAATTATAGGAAGTGGTAGTTGGGGTGTGGCACTTGCAACACACCTAGCTAAATGTGGAAATGAGATAAAAATATGGTCTTTTGATGAAGAAGAAAAAAGGTTAATAAATGAAGAAAGAAAGTGCAAGTTTTTACCAGGATTAGTGATTAATGAAAAAATAATATGTTATAATAATTTTGAGGAAGTAATTGAAGGAACAGAGTTTATTTTACATGTGACACCATCTAAATTTACTAGAAATGTTTTTAAACAATACAAACAGTATGTGCAAAATAGACCAGTAATTATTTGCTCAAAAGGATTTGAAAAAGAAACTTTGAAAACATTAGATGAAGTTATTTTAGAAGAACTACCAACAGCAAGAGTAGGTGTGTTATCAGGACCAAGTCATGCAGAAGAAGTATCTTTTGCAATTCCAACAGCATTAGTTATTGCATCTAAGCATAAAGATATAATAGATATGATACAAAATACTTTTATGTGTGATGAGATGAGAATTTATTCATCAGAAGATGTAAAAGGAGTAGAATTAGGTGGAGCATTAAAAAATATTATTGCATTTTGTGCAGGTATTGCTAGTCGGAATAGGTCTTGGAGATAATTCATTTGCAGCATTAATTACAAGAGGATTAAGAGAACTTACGAGATTAGGAGTTGCTTTAGGTGGAAAGAAAGATACTTTTTATGGATTAAGTGGTTTAGGAGATTTAATTGTGACTTGTCTAAGTGAACATAGTAGAAATAGAAAGGCAGGAAAGTTAATAGGACAGGGAAAAACACTTGAAGAAACTAAAAAAGAAGTTGGTATGGTAATTGAAAGTATTGATAATATAGAAGTAGCATATGAGCTTGGAAAAATGAATAATATTGATATGCCAATAATAGAAACAGTATATAAGATTATTTATGAAAATCTAGATTCAAAAGAAGCTGTTAAAAAATTAATGACAAGAGATAAAAAAAGTGAATAATTGTAAGGTAAAAATCAAATAATAAATATATATGTAAAAAGAAAGAGGAGGTTAATAATGGAGTTTTTCGATAAATTAGGAAAAAAAGCAACAGAAGCCTATAAAGTAACTGCAAATAAAACTGGAAAAATAGCAAGGGAAACAAAAATGAAGTTTAAAATAGGTGAACTTAAATCACAAATAAGTGATATATATGAAGAAATAGGAAAGAATGTTTATGAAAAACATGTAAGACAAGAAGAAATTTCAATAAAAAATGATTTAGAAGAGCAATGTACAAAAATTGATGTTCTAAGTGATGAAATAGATAGTTTGCTTAAGCAGTGTTTAGAATTGAAGAATAAAAAACAATGTCCAAGATGTTTTAAAGAAATTGAAAAAGAAGATAAATATTGTCCAAATTGTGGAAAGAAACAGACTAGGGAACCTAAGCAAGAAGTAGAAGTTTTAGAAAAATTAGAAAATACAGAAGTTGATGAAGAAAATCAAAAAGAAAAACAAATTGTGATGGATGAATTAGAACAGAAAATAGCTGATGATAATGAAGATAATGATAATGAAAAAGATCAAGAAGATGATCAAGAAAAAAGTGATTTAGAAAAAACAGTTGAAATAGAGTCTAACCCTAATTTAGATGAGGAGTAGTATATGAAAATAGTTGTACAAAGAGTAGAAAATGCACAAGTTGAAGTAGAAGGAAAAATAGTTGGAAAGATAGGAAAAGGTTTTTTGGTGTTGCTACGGAGTAACACATACAGATACTAAATCAGAAGCGGATTATTTAGTAAATAAACTTTGTAAATTAAGAGTTTTTACAGATGAAAATGATAAAATGAATTTGAGTATAAAAGATGTAAATGGAGAATTACTAATTGTTTCACAATTTACATTATATGCAAATTGCATGGATGGTAATAGGCCATCATTTACAAATGCAGCCAAACCTGATATTGCAAATGAGTTATATGAATATTTTTGCTCTAAATGTGCAGAAAATGATATTCATGTAGAAAAAGGTATATTTGGAGAACACATGAGAGTAGAACTTTTAAATGACGGACCTGTAACTATTATAATTGAAAAATAAATTAATATGGGAAACGCTCATATAGATATTTTATAATATCATCAGCGTTTTCTTCTGTTATGTGTATAAATACATCTTTGTCTAAACAAATCCACATACTTAAATTATAATCTTCTAAATTATCTATAAATGTACCAATTATTTCAGCCAATTCAATAGGATTGGCATATTTTTTTTCCCAATTTAAGGAATCATGTAAATTAAAGCTTGTATTATAAAATTTACTTAAAAATTTATTTAGCTCTCCTTTTTGTTTACTATATAAATTAACACTTACTGACATTTAAATCTCCTAAAATAATCTTTTATTTATAGTATAAAAAATATAATAAAATTTATACATAGAATAAAGTAAAATAAAAATGTAAATAATAGAAAAAATACAAAAATAATAGGAGGGTTTAATTTTGAAAAATTTAAAAAGAATAGGATATATTTTATTAACAGTAATTGTTGTAGTATTATCTCTTACTATTTATACAAATGCAAGTAAAGATGAAGGAGAGACTCAAAAAGAAAAAGTTTTTTCTGAAATTAAATTTGTAGAGACAAAATTAATAAATTTATTTAATACTATGAACAATATAAAAATTAGTGATTTTAATATTGTTACTACAGAGACTTCAAAGGAGACTACTCAAAATAATTCTTCAGAAAGTGGTCGGACAAGGAGGAGGAGAATCTGAAGGCTCTCAAGGTGGAGGTAGTGGTAGCAGTACAGATAGTCAATCACAAAAATCATCAGGTTCTGAGTCAAGTAAGTCTGGAGAAGGACAACAAGGTAAATCACAAGAAATGTTTGAATTAAAATCAAATGATATTTTGACAAATAATAGTGATGAAGTAAATTGGGATAGTATTAAAATCGAAGTAGAAAATTTATATAATGATTTGCCTTCTATTACAATGGATTTATATCAATTAAATAATATAAATCAAGAAGATATTTTAAATTTTAATAAAGAATATGATAATTTAACTACAATAGTTAAAGATGAAAATAGTAAAGATACATTGAATCAGCTAACAAAAATATATGATTATTTACCTAAGTTTCTAAGAAGTTCAGAGCAAGAAGAATTATATACTACTTTGGTAGAAACGAAAGCAAATATTTTTAAGGGATATTCAAAATTAGATACAGAAAATTGGGATGAAATTTCTAATGATATTAAAACAGCTATAAATGTATATTCAAAATTATTGACTACTACAGATATAGAACAATATAAACAGTCTAATATAAGTAAAGGATATATAATGATAAATGAATTACAAAATGCTGTTAGCCTAAAAGATAAAGAAGTATTTTTGATAAAATATAAAAATTTATTACAGGAAATTAGTAAAATGTAAATAAAGTGAAAACCTGAACGTTTCATCTTGAAATGTTCAGGTTAGAATGATTTTTTAAACTTTAAAAAAATTCAAGAAGGAATTTGTGCTTATTTTTCCTTCATAATAGACACGAATTCTATAGACAATTTTACCGTCTTTACCAATTTTAGCTAAACAGTGTACTTTTTGAACTGGAATTATGTCATTATTCCAATTTTTTAGTGCTACTTCAGTAAATTGTGTTGATGATAATTTTCTTTGTACTTTTTTTATCTTTGCATTTTGAGATTTTCGAGATATATACTGAATTAAAAAAATCTCCAAAAAGATTATAAACAGTACACCAGATATAATCATTACAACAACTACTATTCCTAATGCAAATAATTTTAAATTATTATTTGTAGGTACTATAATATTAGAAGTTATAATTGCTAATACTAATATTATGCCTGTAATAATTGTTGCAATGATAGAATCTTTTTCTAGATTGCGCCTATTCCGTTTCTTTTTCCTTGTTTTTGCTCTTAAATCACTCATCATTAACCTCTTTCCTAAAAACAATTGTTATATAGTTACTATATATTAACTCCATAAGGAGATTTCTAGGGAGTATTCTAATATAAATACAATAAAAAGTAAAGATATTTAAGTAAAATAATGTAGAAAAATGTGGAATATTACAATTATGTTACATTTTAAATAAATATTGAAAAAGAAGAAAGTATATGTTAAAATGTGATGTAAAGAAGTAAAGCAAAAATTACATAATCAAAAGAAAAGGGAGGAATATTAATGAATAAACAAACAAAGAAAAACAAAGGAATTACACTAATTGCATTAGTGATAACAATAATAGTACTTTTAATATTAGCAGGAATATCAATTGCAACATTAACAGGGGATGAAGGAATACTAACAAAAACAACAGATGCAAGAAATGCACAAAACAAGGGAACGCAAAAAGATCAAATAGGATTAGCATATAATTCAGCAAAGGTAGACAGTAAAGGAAAAGAAATAACTGAAACTCAATTACAAGAAGAATTAAGGAAATATGATAGTGGTGCAGAAGTAACAAAAGATGGAGAAAATTTCAAAATAAAATTTACAAACGGAAATATATATACATTAAAGAAAGATGGAACAATAGAAGGACCAACAAATACACAAGAGGATTCATCAAAAGTAGGAAAATTAGCAACAGAAGTGTTAAAAACGAATGAAAGTGGAACAGAAGATTATGAAAAAAGTCCATATGTAAAATATAATGGAATAACATGTAGAGTATTATATAATGATGAAACACATGGATTACAAATAATATCAGCAGATAATGTAGAAAATGTTAAATTAGGGTATGAAGATGATAAAGTTACAGCAGTAGATTTTGATTGGGATTTTGATTTGGATAATGATGATAGTTTTATATTTGACAGTGAAGATAGTTTAGAACAATTTAAACATGCAGCAGCATCATACAATAGATCAGTAGATACATTAAATGAAAAAGCAAAAGAACATATGTCAGTAACAGATAAAGTAGTAACAGATGCAAGAAGTTTTGGAAGTAATCCTATCTTAGAAGAAGGAAAATTCCAAGCAGATACTACTACAACAGATTATTCAAATAAATATGATTATTTTTCAACATTTAATAATAAATTTAAACCTAATTATAATTATAAAAATTATGATGTAAATACAATAGAAGTTTTAAATTTAAGGGCTTCTACTAATACTTGGATGGCTAGAAGAAGTGTTTTGAGTAATTCAAGCAATACAGGTCTTCTTCGGTGACTTCTTGTGGCCAGATGAAGAAATCGGGGTAGAGACGATATGTCAAATTTTTAGTAGTCGGTGAGATAAAAGCTAATAGTCTTGAAGCTGGTATACGCCCTATTTTTCTTCTATCAACTGATGCTAAAATAACAGGTGGAGATGGGAAAAGTGAAAAAACGGCTTATGAATTAGGAATATAATTAAAATATCATTAACTCAAGTTAATGTTACAATTAGTTATTAAAGGTATAAAATAAGTAATAAATAATTGTTTATAAATGTTTTTATGGTTAGAAAAAAATATATATATTTAGTTATTGACATAAAAATATTGATTAAATAAAATTATAATAAATAAAAAAATGGAGGAAAAACAAATGAAAAACAAAGGAATTACATTAATTGCATTAGTGATAACAATAATAGTGCTTTTAATATTAGCGGGAATATCAATTGCGACATTAACAGGAGATGAAGGAATACTAACAAAAACAACAGATGCAAGAAAAGCACAAGACAATGGGACAGAAAAAGATGAAATAGGATTAGCATATAATGCAGCAAAGCTAGATAGTAAAGGTAAAGCAATAGAGGCAGAAAAATTACAGGAAGAATTAAGAAAATATGATAGTGGTGCAACAGTAGTAGTAGAAGGAGAAAATTTCAAAGTTACATTTACAAATGGAAATACATATACAGTAAAGAAAGATGGAACAATAGAAGGACCAACAAATACACAAGAGAATTCACAGGTAGAGGGAAAGTTAGCAAAAGAAGTGTTAAAAACGAATGAAAGTGGAACAGAAGATTATGAAAAAAGTCCATATGTAGAATATAATGGAATAACATGTAGAGTATTATATAATGATGAAACACATGGATTACAAATAATATCAGCAGATAATGTAGAAAATGTTAAATTAGGGTATGAAGATGATATGGTTGAAGCAGCAGATTTTGATTGGAATAATGAAGATGATATTTTTACATTTGAAGAAGGGAGTACTTTAGAACAATTTAAACATGCAGCAGCATCATACAATGAATTAGTAGATACATTAAATAAAAAAGCAAAAGAACATATGTTAGGAACAGATAAAGTAGTAACAGATGCGAGATGTTTTGGAAGTAATCCTATTTTAGAAGAAGGAAAATTTCAAGCAGATACTACTACAACAGATTATTCAAATGAATATGAATATTTTTCAACATTAAATAATAAATTTAAACCTAATTATGATTATACAAATGATGATGTAAATACAATAAAAGTTTTAAATTTAAGAGCTACTGATGATTCTTGGAGAGCTCGTAGGATAGTTCTAAGTGCATCCTCTGTTACCGCTTTTGCTGCGGATCAGCTAACGCCGAATGATGGTAACGCGGGATCTACTGTTTGTTTGATTTATAGAAGTCGGTAAGTTAAAAGCTATTAGTCCTGAGGCTGGTCTACGCCCGATTTTTCTTCTATCACCTGATGCTAAAATAACAGGTGGAGATGGAAAAAGTGAAAAAACTGCTTATGAATTAGGAATATAATAAGAATAATTAACTCAAGTTAATGTTACAATTAGTTATTAAAGGTATAAAATAAATAATAAATAATTGTTTATAAATGTTTTTATGCTTAGAAAAAAAATATATATTTAGTTATTGACATAAAAATATTGATTAAATAAAATTAGAATAAATAAAAAATGGAGGAAAAACAAATGAGAAACAAAGGAATTACATTAATTGCATTAGTGATAACAATAATAGTACTTTTAATACTAGCGGGAATATCAATTGCAACATTAACAGGAGATGAGGGAATATTAAATCAAGCAGTCACAGCAGGAGATGAAACAAATGAAGCAACTCAAAAAGAACAAATAAAGTTATCATATAATTCAGCAAAGGTAGACAGTAAAGGAAAAGAAATAACTGAAACTCAATTACAAGAAGAATTAAGGAAATATGATAGTGGTGCAGAAGTAACAAAAGATGGAGAAAATTTCAAAATAAAATTTACAAACGGAAATATATATACATTAAAGAAAGATGGAACAATAGAAGGACCAACAAATACACAAGAGGATTCATCAAAAGTAGGAAAATTAGCAACAGAAGTGTTAAAAACGAATGAAAGTGGAACAGAAGATTATGAAAAAAGTCCATATGTAAAATATAATGGAATAACATGTAGAGTATTATATAATGATGAAACACATGGATTACAAATAATATCAGCAGATAATGTAGAAAATGTTAAATTAGGGTATGAAGATGATAAAGTTACAGCAGTAGATTTTGATTGGGATTTTGATTTGGATAATGATGATAGTTTTATATTTGACAGTGAAGATAGTTTAGAACAATTTAAACATGCAGCAGCATCATACAATAGATCAGTAGATACATTAAATGAAAAAGCAAAAGAACATATGTCAGTAACAGATAAAGTAGTAACAGATGCAAGAAGTTTTGGAAGTAATCCTATCTTAGAAGAAGGAAAATTCCAAGCAGATACTACTACAACAGATTATTCAAATAAATATGATTATTTTTCAACATTTAATAATAAATTTAAACCTAATTATAATTATAAAAATTATGATGTAAATACAATAGAAGTTTTAAATTTAAGGGCTTCTACTAATACTTGGATGGCTAGAAGAAGTGTTTTGAGTAATTCAAGCAATACAGGTCTTCTTCGGTGACTTCTTGTGGCCAGATGAAGAAATCGGGGTAGAGACGATATGTCAAATTTTTAGTAGTCGGTGAGATAAAAGCTAATAGTCTTGAAGCTGGTATACGCCCTATTTTTCTTCTATCAACTGATGCTAAAATAACAGGTGGAGATGGGAAAAGTGAAAAAACGGCTTATGAATTAGGAATATAATTAAAATATCATTAACTCAAGTTAATGTTACAATTAGTTATTAAAGGTATAAAATAAGTAATAAATAATTGTTTATAAATGTTTTTATGGTTAGAAAAAAATATATATATTTAGTTATTGACATAAAAATATTGATTAAATAAAATTATAATAAATAAAAAAATGGAGGAAAAACAAATGAAAAACAAAGGAATTACATTAATTGCATTAGTGATAACAATAATAGTGCTTTTAATATTAGCGGGAATATCAATTGCGACATTAACAGGAGATGAAGGAATACTAACAAAAACAACAGATGCAAGAAAAGCACAAGACAATGGGACAGAAAAAGATGAAATAGGATTAGCATATAATGCAGCAAAGCTAGATAGTAAAGGTAAAGCAATAGAGGCAGAAAAATTACAGGAAGAATTAAGAAAATATGATAGTGGTGCAACAGTAGTAGTAGAAGGAGAAAATTTCAAAGTTACATTTACAAATGGAAATACATATACAGTAAAGAAAGATGGAACAATAGAAGGACCAACAAATACACAAGAGAATTCACAGGTAGAGGGAAAGTTAGCAAAAGAAGTGTTAAAAACGAATGAAAGTGGAACAGAAGATTATGAAAAAAGTCCATATGTAGAATATAATGGAATAACATGTAGAGTATTATATAATGATGAAACACATGGATTACAAATAATATCAGCAGATAATGTAGAAAATGTTAAATTAGGGTATGAAGATGATATGGTTGAAGCAGCAGATTTTGATTGGAATAATGAAGATGATATTTTTACATTTGAAGAAGGGAGTACTTTAGAACAATTTAAACATGCAGCAGCATCATACAATGAATTAGTAGATACATTAAATAAAAAAGCAAAAGAACATATGTTAGGAACAGATAAAGTAGTAACAGATGCGAGATGTTTTGGAAGTAATCCTATTTTAGAAGAAGGAAAATTTCAAGCAGATACTACTACAACAGATTATTCAAATGAATATGAATATTTTTCAACATTAAATAATAAATTTAAACCTAATTATGATTATACAAATGATGATGTAAATACAATAAAAGTTTTAAATTTAAGAGCTACTGATGATTCTTGGAGAGCTCGTAGGATAGTTCTAAGTGCATCCTCTGTTACCGCTTTTGCTGCGGATCAGCTAACGCCGAATGATGGTAACGCGGGATCTACTGTTTGTTTGATTTATAGAAGTCGGTAAGTTAAAAGCTATTAGTCCTGAGGCTGGTCTACGCCCGATTTTTCTTCTATCACCTGATGCTAAAATAACAGGTGGAGATGGAAAAAGTGAAAAAACTGCTTATGAATTAGGAATATAATAAGAATAATTAACTCAAGTTAATGTTACAATTAGTTATTAAAGGTATAAAATAAATAATAAATAATTGTTTATAAATGTTTTTATGCTTAGAAAAAAAATATATATTTAGTTATTGACATAAAAATATTGATTAAATAAAATTAGAATAAATAAAAAATGGAGGAAAAACAAATGAGAAACAAAGGAATTACATTAATTGCATTAGTGATAACAATAATAGTACTTTTAATACTAGCGGGAATATCAATTGCAACATTAACAGGAGATGAGGGAATATTAAATCAAGCAGTCACAGCAGGAGATGAAACAAATGAAGCAACTCAAAAAGAACAAATAAAGTTATCATATAATTCAGCAAAGGTAGACAGTAAAGGAAAAGAAATAACTGAAACTCAATTACAAGAAGAATTAAGGAAATAT
>CANPZA010000028.1 GCA_947588915.1 uncultured Clostridia bacterium | reverse complement strand
ATTAAGTTTTAGTTACAAAATTATTACATATAACTAAATTCTAGCTTTTTTATTTATAAAAACCATTATCTAGTAACGAAAATAAAATAAAATTAATATCTGGAAATTCTATTATACTTACATTAATAATATCTATAATTACTATAATAATATCATTATCAATAAAACCATTTTTACCTACATTATTTAATGTTGATAAAATTTGTAATACATATTTAGTAATAAGATTGATAGGATTTATACAAAATTCTATAGTTACAGTGTTATCTGGTCATCAAAGAACATTAGGAAAACAAGGTATTATCCTTAAATTGAGAATAATAGCTATCATTTTAAATTTATTTTTAGATATTATTGTTGTTAATTATGGATATGGTATAGAGGGAGTAGCTTGGGCAACAGTTTTATTAGACACATTAATTGCGATATATTTACTTATAAAGTCAAAAAATTCTTTGATCTATAAATTTAATAAAAAGGTAATGAAAAAGATATTTGAACTATTCAAATGGAACTTTATAGAAAGAATCGTATCAAGGATTGATAATTTTATATTTAATATATTAGTTTCTAGAATGGGAGAAAATGAATATGCAGTACATGTTATTTTAATACAAATAAAAGATGTAGTTGAATCTTTTATTCAAGGATTTGGAGATGGAATTACTATAAGTGTTGGTATAGCCTCTGGTAAAAATGATGAAAGCTATATGATGAAAATAAGAAAAGTTGCTAAAACTATGATTGATAAAGCATCTATAATAATACCAATAATAACTTGTATAATTGCATTTATAATAATGAAAATATCTTTAAACGAATTTGTCTTACAAATTATATTTTTTAAAGTTTTACCAATATTGTTGTTAGGAATTTATATTGTAATGAGTGCAACATATTATTATGCAATAATAAGGGGGTTAAGAGATTTTAAATTTCTAGCAAAAAGAAATTTTATTAGTTCTCTGATAAAAATAATACTAGCAACAATTTTGGCATATACACCATTAGGAATAATAGGAGTATGGATATCATATTTAATATATTGCATATCACAAAAATACATGTCAAAGAATAGAGCTGATCAATTAATATGAAGAAATGGATTATAATTCTATTTCTTCATATTTCTTATATTCGATCTATATTTTAGAATTTGTAATAAATTGTAACTTATAAACCTTGTGCATTAATTCTTGTTATTTTATCATTTCTTATAATAACATAAACTAATCTTCTTTGAACATCCTTTTTCATTCAAGATAAATTTTTTATTTAACAGACTGAATAAATAAGATTGTACGTGTGGTATAAAAATTAACATTTCTACACCCCCTCTTTGCCTAAAAAATGTTATTTGTATTTTTATGATTAAAATAATTTTCTTTCCTATCAACTTATATAAAAAAAGAGCAAGAAAAAATTTTTATAAATTTTTCTTAACTCTATGAAATTTTACTCAGCCTCAATCTTTCATGTAAACCAAATTAAATTTATGCTTTTATTTGGTTTTATTGTAGTTATTCTATTTATAATTATAGTTTAAAGCCCTCTAATATATTAATTTTTTATTTTGTCATAAAGAATAATACTAATCTATTGACAGTTCATACATTTTAATACTTATTTCATTACATCTTCAGCATATTTATTATTTACAATTTCATTATAAGGTACTTTATTTTTTAATTCTCCTGCCATTGTCATTACTTCTTCTAATCTATTAAATGCTTCTTCCTTTAATATTGGTGTATCATTCCATGCATCAATATCTTTATAATTTTGAATAACTGTTGCTAATAATTCTACATCTGTATCTGGGAAAAAGTCTTTTATTGCTTCTGCTATCTCATGTGAAGTATGTTCTTTTACAAATTGCTGTCCTTTATAAATACTATCTGTGAATTTTCGTATTGTATCTTCATTTTTTTCAATATAACTTTTTTTTGCAAAATATGCTGTATATGGAATTTCTCCTGCTTCTTCTCCAACAGATGCTACAATATACCCTTTACCTTGTTGTTGTGTTAATGATGCTGTTGGTTCAAATAATGTTACATAATCTGCATTTCCGCTTGCAAATGCTCCTGCCATTAAATCAAATTTTATGCTATCATCTAATATAGTGTCATTTTGAGGATCTATTCCATTTTTCTTTAACACATATTCTAAAGTCATGTAAGGCACTCCACCTTTTCTTCCTGGAATTACTGTTTTTCCTTTTAAATCTTGCCATTTGAATTCTTCTGTTTTATTTCTTGCAATTAAAAATGAACCATCTTTTTTAGTCATTTGTGCAAAAACTTGACAATAATCTTCTTTTCCTTCATTATAAACATATATAGATGCTTCTGGACCAGCAAATCCTATCTGACATTGGTCTGCTAATACTGATGTCATAACAGCATCTGCTCCTTGACCTGTTGTTAATTCGATATTTATGCCATTTTCTTTGAAATAGGAATTAGCAATTGCCACATATTGTGGTGCATAAAAAACTGATCTTGTTACTTCATTTAGTTGTATAGTTTGCAAATCTTCACTATTGTTTTTATTTTTATTTGCTATTATCCCTATTATACTAAATATTATAGCTATTATAAGAACAATGCCAATAACTATTATTTTCTTTTTCAAAATTATTCCTCCCTCACTTAAATTTCCTTGAACTTAGGATAAATTTTTCTAGTAGTAATACAACTGCATACATAATTCCAGCTAATATTCCTAATATTATTACACTTGCCATAACTAAGTCTAATTTAAATACTTGACCTCCATATACAATCAGATATCCGCAATCCTGCTTTAGATACTAAAAATTCACCTGATATAACTCCTACCAATGAAAGTCCTATATTAACTTTAAGAGAATTAATGAAAGTAGATAAATTTGCTGGTATAATTATTTTGGTTAAAATCTGTAATTTAGATGCTTTAAATGTTCTTGCCATTTTAATTACTTCTTTATCTGTTTTTAAAAAACCATTAAGATTTTCTAAAATTGTAACAACTAAAGATATTGCAACTGCCATAACTATAATTGCAGGTGTTCCTGCTCCTACCCATATAATAATTATTGGTCCGAAGTGCTACTTTAGGAAGACTATTTAATACTACTAAATATGGTTCTGAAACCTTTGATAAAAAGTCTGACCACCACAAAATGATTGCAATGATTATTCCAAGTAGTGTGCCAATTAAAAATCCTACAACTGTTTCATATGTTGTAACTAATATATGCTTTATTAAATCATTTGAACCTAAATTTAAAAATGTATCCCATATTCTACTTGGTTGACTTGTAATAAAACTATCAATTATATTTTTGTCTGCTAAAAGTTCCCATATAATGAGAAAACCTACTAATATTGCTATTTGTGTAAATAATATCATGTATTGTTTTAATCTCTTATTTCTCAAATATTGTTTTCTTTCTTTTGATATTAATTTTTTATTCATGTACTCCTAACTCCTTCCATAATGTATCAAAATATTTACTAAATTTAGGATTTTCTCTACAGCTAATAGGATCTCTTTCTTCTAGTCCAAAATCAATTTTATGAATATCTTTCACTGTTCCAGGTCTTGCATTTAGTACAATTACTTTGTCTGACATACTTATTGCTTCTGAAATATCATGTGTTACTATTATTGCAGTAATTCCTTCTTTTCTTAATATGTTATATATATCATTTGTCACCATAATTCTAGTTTGATAATCTAGTGCTGAAAAGGCCTCATCTAATAATAGTATCTTGGGTTTGACAGCTAATGTTCTAATTAATGCTACTCTTTGTCTCATACCTCCTGATAATTCTGAGGGATATTTATCTTTAAAGTCATATAAATCATATTTTTTTAATAAGCTTTCTACATATTGTTTGCTTTCTTTATCTTTTTTTCCTTTTATTTCTAGTCCAAATAGTGTATTACTGAATACTGTTTTCCATTCTAATAAACAATCCCTTTGTAACATATAACCAATCTTGTCTGATATACCTTCTACTTTCTCTCCTTCTATGTAGACTTCACCTGATGTTTTTTCTTCTAGTCCTGCTATTATAGAAAGAGTCGTAGACTTACCACAACCGGCTAGGTCCTATTATACTTACAAATTCACCTTTTTTAACATTTAAATTAATATTTTGAATAGCAAGTATTTCTCCTTCTTTGTTTTGGTACTTTTTTGTTATATTTTTAACTTCTAGTATTTTTTCCATAATATTAATTCCTTTCTTTTAAGCACAATTTTAATTTTGATAATTTATCCTAATATATCTTATGTTAAATTAATTAAAGTAGTTCTTTATAAAAGATAAAAAAACACTATATTAATTCTAATATAATGTTTTTTATCTATATCTTTTTACATTATGTATTTATATCTTATCCACCTTTAATAACTTACTAAAGTAAGCTTATTTTTTAGCTTTTCTAATTCCTCTTTTTTTATTCCTGTTGTTTTAATTATTATCTTATCATCTAATTTGTTATTTATCATATTTCTTATAATTTCTCTTTCTCTTTTCATTTCACCTTCAATCTTTCCTTCAGTTTTTCCCTTATTTAATATTCTTTTATTTTCTTCTAGTATTCTTTCACGTAATGTACTCATATCTTTTTCACCTACCTTTCCATTTATTTTTTCTAATAGTTGCTGTTTTACATCTTCTTGTAATACATTGTCTAATAGATAATTTATTATATTTGTTAATTCGTTTAATTTTTTTTCATCTTCAGTTGATTTTATTATAATGCTTAAATTATCTATTAGTTCTTCTTTCGATTTTGATTTTTCTATAATCATTACATATCCAAACATCGTTTTCTGCTCTAATAACAATTGCTTAGGAAGTTTGTTTATATCAACTAAATTATATTCTAAATCAATCTTATATCTTTCAAATACATAATCACTAATTTGTTTTTGCTCAAAATTCTTTGGTATTTTCCATTTCTGATCTCCTGTATAAATTACTATAGGCACTATAATAGGATATCCTACATTTTTTCCTATTTTTTTATTTCTACTCCATTCTTGTATAATATCTATACAGTAATTTAACATTCTAAATGGCATAGTGTTATCTATAGTTGATTGATGTTCTATTAAAAAAAATATTTCTTGATTTCTTAATTTATATACTAAATCTGCTTCTTTTGATCTGTATTTTTTTGTAATATAGCTATTAGTATATCCTATTAATTCATTTTCCTTTACTTGTTTTTTAGGATTTAAAAAATAGTTTATAAATTTGCTAGCTTCTTCTTTATCCTTTAATATATTTTTTATTAATTTATCATGAGAATATATTTTATTTTCTTCTTCTAAGTGATATTCTTCGCTTTCTTCTGCTAGTTGTAATACAGCATTTAATCTTAAAGTATGAATACATTTTATATATTGGCTATATGTAAAAGTTTTCATTTCTTCACTCCTTATTTTATCTCTTTTTTATTTATTTGTCAAATTTTATTTAATAGTAAATCATCACCTCTTATCTATCTAATTTTTTTTGGGAATTTTTTGATTGATTTTTGAACAAAAATTTAGTATGATTTTAATTACAATTATATTAAAGCATTAAAAAAGAAGATTTACAAGTGTTTCTACAAATCTTCTTATATTTCGATAATACTTCTATTCTTTCTAATTTTTTCGACAGTGTCTTATAATTAATTCAATCAAAATATGAACTAATTTCTTCTAATCCTTCAAAATTCTTTTGCCTATATGTCTCATATACTACAATATTTACAGAATTTGCAAGATTTAAAGATCTTAAGGTTTTTCTCATTGGAATTCTAATTGTTTTATCTATATATTTTTTTAATAAATCTTCTGGAAGCCCTTTTGTTTCTTTTCCAAATAGTAAAAATATTTCTTCCATTTCTTTATAATTTGGCTCATCATAAGTATGTTTTCCTTTTGTAGTTACAAAAAACATATTATTTTCTTCTGGTTTATATTTTTCTAAAAATTCTTTTAATGAATTGTGTTCTTCTATTTCAACTTTATCCCAATAATCTAAACCTGCTCTTTTCACTGCTTTTTCTGATATACTAAATCCTAATGGATGTACTAGGTGTAGTTTTGTTCCTGTTGCTGCACATGTTCTTGCTATATTTCCTGTATTTTGTGGTATTTCTGGTTCAACCATTACTACATGTATTTTCACTTTTTATCATATCCTATCTTTACATTTTTTATTTTAACACATATTGCAATAAATACTTGTTCCTATATTCCAGTAACCCCTCATTTTCCATTTTGCTTTTGTCTTACATATTCATATAAAATAATTCCTGTTGCGACAGATGCATTTAAACTTTCTGTTTTACCTATCATTGGAATTTTAATTTTTTTATCTGCTATATTCTGTATCTTTTCTTCTACTCCATTTGATTCATTTCCAATAATGATAACTTTTTTATGGTAATCAATTTGATATATTGTATCTTCCGCTTGCAATGAAGATACTACTACTTTAAACTTATGCTTTTTTATCTCTTTTAAAGTTTTCTCTAGATCTTCACATTCTATAATTTTAACTCTAAATATAGCTCCCATTGTAGAACGCACAACTTTAGGATTATAACAGTCTGCTGTTTCTTTAGATACTAAAACTTGTGTTATTCCTACACTATCAATCGTTCTTAATATTGTTCCTAAATTTCCTGGATCTTGTATATTATCTAAAGCAACTATAATATCTTGTGTATAATCAATTTGAGTAGAACTATTATTTTTTTCTATAATTGCTAAAATGCCTTGAGGAGTTTGTACTTCTGATAAATACTTAAAAATATTTTTTGGTACATAAACACACTCATTTTTTGCAATTTCATACATTAGTTCTTTTGAAATTGCTTCATTTTTTTCACAATCATCACATAGAACTATTTGTTTTATAATGACATTTTCTTGTATTGCTTCTTCTACTAATTTTATTCCTTCGACAATATACGAATTAGTTATGTCTCTATATTTTTTATCTCTTAATTTTTTTATATGTTTTATAAATTCATTTTCTTTACTTGTAATTCTTTGCATTTTTAACTCCTTAAAAATTATTTTGGGTAAACTTGTACCTGTCCCAAAAATACCCTCACTTCTTGTAATATTTGTTTTTCTCCTGTTGATGTTGCTTTTAATGTAATCATTGGTTTTATACCATTTGAAAATTTTATTCTATTTCCATATTTTTTTACAATTTGGTTTATATCTATATTAAACTTTCTTTGTTCAAATGTGAATATTATTGATTCTGTGTATTCACCTTTGTTAGCTTTTTTACTTGCTATTTTACTTATGTTTAGTGATTTTGCCATATATTTTATTCTTGCTATTTCAATTAAATTTTCTACTTCTGGAGGCATATTTCCAAATCTATCTATAATCTCATCTATTACATTTTGTATATCTTTCTCGTTTTTACAAAGTGCTATGTCTTGATATATTTCAATTTTCTGGTTTGCATCTGATATATATTGGTCTGGTATATAGCTTGTTACATTTAAGTCTATTTGTAAATCTATCTCTGGTTCAACTTCAATTCCTTTCATTTCTTTTATAACTTCATCTAATAAATTACAATAAGTATCATATCCTACTTGTTCTAAATGTCCTGATTGTATTTCTCCGAAGCAAACTTCCTGCCCCTCTTATTTCTAAGTCTCTCATTGCAATTTTAAATCCAGATCCGAATTCTGTAAATTCTTTTATTGCTTTTAATCTTTTATCTGCAATTTCTGATAATAATTTGTCT
Source organism: uncultured Clostridia bacterium (assembly GCA_947588915.1). Next base: position 6,372 of record CANPZA010000028.1, on the reverse strand, counting down.
TTTCTGTAAGTTATGTAGGCATATGCTTGTTTTTCTGATCGTCCTACTCTTCCTCTAATCTGATATAATTGTGCTAATCCCATTCTATCTGCATTTTCTACTATTATTGTGTTTGCATTTGGTATGTCTATTCCAGATTCAAGTATCGTTGTACAGATTAGTACATTAGTTTTTCCTTCAACAAATTCTTTCATTATTGTTTCTATTTTACTTCCAGTCATTTGTCCATGTGCATATACTACATTTGCTTCTGGTACTAGTTTTGAGATGTCATCTGCTTTTTTCTGTATTCCCTCTACATTGTTATATATATAAAATACTTGACCGTTTCTTTCTAGTTCTTTTGTTATTGCTTCTTTTATTACTTCTGTATCATATTCTAATACATATGTTTGAACTGGTTTCCTATTATGTGGTGGCTCATATATTACTGACATGTCTCTGATTCCTACTATTGACATGTGCATTGTTCTTGGTATTGGTGTTGCTGTCATTGTTAATACATCAATATTCATTTTTAGCTGTTTTATTTTTTCCTTTGCTTTAACTCCAAATCTATGTTCCTCATCTATTATTAATAATCCCAAATCTTTAAAGTTTACATCTTTACTTAAAAGTCTATGTGTTCCAATTACGATATCTACTTCTCCTAATTTTAATTTTTTTATAACATCTTCTTGGTATTTCTTAGTTTTAAATCTATTTAATATCTCTACTTTTATTGGGAATTCTTCTACTCTTTTTTTGAATTCTTTGTATTGTTGTTCTGCAAGTACAGTTGTTGGTGCAAGATATGCTACTTGCTTTTGGTCCATTACTGCTTTAAATGCTGCTCTTAGTGCTACTTCGGTTTTTCCATATCCTACATCTCCACATAATAGTCTATCCATAGGTCTCATACTTTCCATGTCTTTTTTTACTTCTTCTATACAACGCAATTGGTCTTCTGTTTCTTGATATGGGAATTTTGCTTCAAATTCTCCTTGCCATGGTGTGTCTTTACTAAAACTAAATCCTTGTGCTTTTTCTCTTTTTGCATATAATTCAATTAGCTCTTTGGCTACTTCTCTTAAATTATTTTTTACTTTTGCTTTAGTATTTTGCCATTCTTTACTTCCCAATGCATTAATTTTAGGATGTATTTTGTCTCCACCTATATATTTTCTTATATGGTCTAAATCATTTGTAGGTATATATAAAATATCATCATTTTTGTATTTTATTTTTATATAATCTTTTACTGTTCCATCTGCTTTTATTGTATTTACACCAACATAAATGCCGATACCATATCTACTATGGACAATATAATCTCCTACTTTTAAATCAGCAAAGACAATTTTTTCTCCTTCTTTAAAGTCATTATTAATAATTCTTTTTCTTCTTCTTTCCCCTTCTATCAAGTTATCAAGTGAAATTATTAATTGATTAGTATCATAGTTCTCGAAACCTGATGCTAATTTTCCTAAGCTTATAGTTACTGTTGCTTCATTTGCCTTTACAATTATTGTTTGATTTAGCTTTTCTTCTATTCTGTTTGTTATTTCATTTTCATTAAATATGTTTTGTAATTTTTTTGCTTTTTCTTTTGTTGATACTATTACATATATTTTTTTATTTTGCTTTATTGATTTTTTTAAGTCCTTGATTAATTCTTCTATTTCACTTTTGTAGTAATTTACTTCTCTATATTCAAATTTATATTTTTCATTTGCATATTTGTTTTCTATATCTTGTTTTTCTACATATATTATTTGTTTATTTTCTAATTTTTCTTCAATTTTTTCAAAAGATAGAAAATTCTTAATTACATCTGGTATTAGTTTTTCTTTTTCTATTAGTGCTTTTGATAAATTATTATTGTCTATACTTATGTTTTTTGCTCTTTGTTTTATTTTTCCAATTTCATCTAAAAATATACAATAATTACTAGATAAATATTCTATTAGAGTTTGCTGTTTTGTATAGAAAGAATCAAAATATTTGTCAATTTTGCTAAGATAATTTCCCATTTTTATTTGTTCTATATCTTCTTCTATTATCTGTTTTTGTTTTTCATTGACTTCTATTTTACTTATTTTGTTGCAGACAGTTTGTATGTCTGTTTCTAAGATATATTCATGTGCTGGATATATACTTACTTTTTCTAGCGTATTTTTTGACCTTTGGGTTGTTATATTAAAATTTCTAATTGAATCAATTTCATCTCCCCAAAATTCTATTCTAATACCTATATTTTCATCGTTGGAAATGTCTACAATTCCTCCTCTTATGGAGAATTGTCCTCTTCCTTCTATTAATTCACATCTTGAATATCCTAAATTTATTAATTTTTGTTTTATTTCTTCTAAATTATAATTTTCTCCTATTTTAAGATTTAATTGATTTTCATATAATACTTTTGCTAAAGGTAATTTTTGCATAATTGCTTCTATAGTTGTTACTACTATTAAATTTTTTCTAGATTTTATTTCGTTTAGTGTTTCTATCCTTTTATATGGTAAGTCTTTACTTTCTGCTATATAGTCATATGTTATTATTTCTTTTTTAGGAAATAGCACAACATTATCTGTAAAATATTTAATATTTTCGTATATTTTTTTAGCTTGTATTTCATTATATGTTATTATACAAATTGGCTTTTTCCCGAACTCATTTATTGCTATCCCAATTTGTACCATCCCCATGTCAGTTAAGCCCGATATTGCTACCGGACTTTTTTTGTCTTCTATTTGCTTTAGTAAATCAATGAATTTTTTTGATTTACCTAATTCTCCTATAATGGTATTCATTTTTTCTCCTAAATGTTATTGAAAATTTAAACTTGCTATATATTATACTATATTTTATTTAAAAAATAAAGCTTTATTTTACAATACTTTCCAATTTACCTATATTTTTTGATTTTTATGTTCATTTATGATATAATTAATATGTAACTCGTAGTTTGAATTTTATAAAGGAGGATATTTTATGAACTACATAAGGGCAATAAGCGAAAAAGCTTATGGTAAGCCAAATGTAAAGTTAGTTGATTTTGCGTTTGGTTACCTGTTTCCAGATAAGGTAAATGATACTGCCTTACGGAAACGATTCACAGAGTATGTAAACAGCCGATTTAATAAAATTGGTTGTGTGGTAATCTGGGAGAGGGCAGGCATGTTTAATTCGGGAAATAAAGAAGTAATTATCACACCTACTTCGGTAAAAGTTAGTGATAATTACAGAAAACAACCTCCCAAGGTTGCTTTCTCCTTATAAAATTTAGTCCCCCTATCAATTGATAGGGGGCTACTACATTTTTACAACTAATTTATCAAATTTAGATTTAATATATGCTTTTAACTTTGTCATAAATTCATCTGGTTTTATTTCTTTTTTAGCCACCATATCTAGTCCTTTTTCCCAACTTGCTGTGAGTTTTGGATTTAACATATCTGGCATTGAGAATTTAACAATATCATAAATTTTTTCTCCTTTATCAGTAGGAGTTATAATTTGAGTTTTGGAATTAATTTGCATATATTTAATTTTTTCTAGTTTTTTTATTATTTCTGCTCTTGTTGCACTTGTTCCAATTCCTGCTCCTTTTATTTGTTCTCTTAGTTCTTCTTCTTCTATTAATTTTCCTGCATTTTCCATTGCTAAAATTATTGAACCAGAATTATATCTAGAAGGTGGTGTTGTTTCTGCATCTTTTATTTCAAAATTTTGTACTTGTACTTTTTCACCTTTCTTTAATTTTTTTAATAATTCTAAATTATTTTCTTCATTTTCCACATTTTTTTCTTTGTCTGTGGATTTTTTACTTTCTTTTTTATCCGCTTTTAATATTTCTAGAAATCCTTGTTTTATACAAATTTTTTCACTACAATTAAAAATTTCCTCTTCAATTTTTACTGTTACTTGAATTTTATTATATTCTGCTGGTGGATAAAAAATAGCTAAAAACCTTTTTACAACAACTTTATATATCTCTTTTTGCAAATTTGGTAAATTATTATAATTTTCATATCCTTGCCCTGTTGGAATAATTGCATAATGATCTGTTATTTTACTATCATTTACATATTTTGTCTTTATCAAATTTGTAGAATATTTTTCATCTACCATTTTCTTTATATATCCTTGTATTTCTTCATCTTTAAATCCTCTTGCAATTCCATTTAAGTTTTTGCTTATTTCCTTTGCTACTGCTGTTGATAATACTCTTGCATCTGTTCTAGGATATGTAAGCAACTTTTTTTCATATAAATTTTGTATTATTTCAAGTGTCTCATCTGGCTTGATTTTAAACCTTTTTGTACATTCATTTTGTATTTCTGCTAAATTGAATAAAAGTGGAGCATTTTCTTTTTGTTTCGATTTTTTTAATTCTGATATTACCGCTTCTTTTCCTTGCATGCTTACAATAAAATCTTTTGCATCTTGCTCCTTTTTAAATCCTGTTTCATTATATAATTTTGTACTTTCGTACATTTTTGATTTTTCATTTACTTTCCACTCTGCTTGAAATGATGATGTTTCATTTCCAAATTTTCCTATTATTTTGTAATATTTTGTTTTTACAAAATTTCTAATCTCTCTTTCTCTTTCTACTATCATTCCTAGCACACATGTCATTACTCTTCCAACTGATATCGATGCCCTATCTTCATTTATACTTTGTGCCAATTTTCTTCCATAAATTATTGATAATAATCTTGAAAAATTTATTCCTATTAAATAATCTTCTTTTGCTCTTAAATAAGCACTATCAGACAAACTATCATAATATGATAAATCTTTTGCTTCTTTAATTCCTCTTAATATTTCTTCTTCTGTTTGTGAATCTATCCAAACTCTTTTCATCTTTGCTTTTGGATTTGGTTTTGCCATCATAAATACTAATCTTTGTATATATTCTCCTTCACGCCCAGAATCTCCTGCATTATAGATTTCTTCTATATCATCTCTATTCATTAATTCTTTTACTATATCAAATTGATTTTTTACTTGTGGTATTATTTCATATTTCCAATCTTCTGGAATAAATGGAAGTGTATCTAATCTCCAAACTTTCAGTTTTTCATCATATTTTTCTGGATAACTCATTGTAACTAAATGCCCTACACACCATGTTATTATCCAGTCTTGTGATTCTAGATATCCATTTTTTCTATTAGTAGTTATTTTTAATGCTTTTGCAAATTCCATAGCTACTGATGGTTTTTCTGTAATTATTAATTTTTTGCCCATTTTATTCATTCCTTTTATTTGCTATTATTTTGTTTTTTCAATTACATATTTATTAACAATTTCCTTTATTTTTTCCATATCTTGTTTTGTCTGTGGTAATTTATAATCAAATCTATCTATCATTTTATTAATATTATTATTTTCTTTTAAAATTTCAAAACTACATTTAAAATTAATATCATATATAAATGAAGCAATTTTTAAGATTTCATCTATTTTATTTACTTCATTTTGTTTATTTGATAATTTATAATTATAAAAATCCTGTAACATCTTTGAAGATAATTTTCCTGATTCTATCTCTTTAATTTGATTTTTCTTTTGCCAAAATATATAAACTGACTCATAAAATATATCTAATTTATCTGCATCTTTAATGATTTTACAAAACAATTCTTCTTCTTTACTTAAACCTTTACTAATTTCATATTTATTATGTTCATATATTGCAGTAAAAATAATTTTATCATATTGGTCATCTTCGATATATTTTCTTATATAATTATCTTTTTTTAGTATCTCTACACCCACTTTACCATGATCAAATTTTATATCTTTATTTGATGATTCTATACCAACACTTTTATTATATATTTTATATTGTTCAAATCTACCTATATCATGTAATAGTCCTATTAATTGTGCTAAATTAATTTGTTCATTTGGTAATCTAAGCATATTCGCAATTTTTTTGCAGTTGTTCATAACCCTAAAAGTATGGTAAATTTTTCTTTCAATTTCTGAAGTACCTGTTTCTATCATATCTACATAATTTATTAATTCTTTTTTTGATTTTTCAATATCTATCATATCACACCTCAATCTGAATTTTATCATTTTTAAATCTTAAATTCAATAGTATAAAAAACATTATTTTGATAATGTAAATTTGTCAAAAAGCCTTGAAACTGTGTCATTTTTATTATATAATACATTTCAACAAATAAAGAACTGAAAGGGGCAATGACTATGTCATATAATTTTAAAGAAATAGAAAAAAAATGGCAAGATAAGTGGGAAAAGGAAGGTACTTTCAATGCTAAAGATGACTACACCATGAAAAAATGGTATGGACTTATAGAATTTCCTTATCCTTCTGGACAAGGTCTTCATGTTGGTCATCCTCGTAGTTTT
>CANPZA010000027.1 GCA_947588915.1 uncultured Clostridia bacterium | reverse complement strand
AAAGAACAACTCCCATTTGAGGTTGTAAATCAGTTGGAAAACCAGGATATGGTAAAGTCTTTATATTTGCACTTGAAGGTCTTTTATTACACCAAACATGAAGGCTATCTCCAAAGTCCTCAACATTTCCTCCAACTTCTATAATTTTAGCAGTTAGAGAGTCTAAATGTTTTGTTATACAATTTTTAATTAATAAATCACCTTTAGTTGCAATAGCAGCAAGCATAAAAGTACCTGCTTCTATTTGGTCTGGAACAACAGAGTATGTAGCGTTCCCATGTAGTTTTTCAACACCATTTATTTTAATAACATCTGTACCAGCACCTCTAATATCAGCTCCCATAGTATTTAGAAAATTTGCTACATCAACTATGTGAGGCTCTTTTGCAGCATTATCAATTGTAGTAGTCCCTTTGGCTAATACACTTGCTAGCATAACATTAATTGTTGCACCTACAGACACAATATCCATATAAATTGATGTACCTACTAACTTTTTTGCTTTTGCATGAATAGTACCTTTTTCTACTGTAACATTTGCACCTAAGCTTTCAAACCCTTTTATATGTTGGTCGATAGGCCTTGCACCAAGTTTACATCCTCCTGGCATACCTACTTCAATTTCTCCTTTTCTTCCAAGCATAGCTCCTATAATATAATATGAAGCTCTGAATTTACTAGTTAAGTCTAAAGGAGCAGTTGTAGTTGTAATATTAGATGTATCTATAGTAATACTATTTTCATTATTCCAAGTTATTTTTGCTCCTAATTTTTCTAATATTTCACAAGAAATCCTTATATCACTTATATTTGGCAAATTTTCAATTGTACAGCTACCATCAATTAAAAGTGTAGCTGGTAAAATGGCAACAGCTGCATTTTTTGCACCACTAATTATTACTTCGCCCTTCAAAGGAGTTGGACCTTTTACTACTAATTTTTCCAATTAAATAACCCCCAATATATAATGTTAACATCAAAAAAGAGTGTAAAAATATTAACACTCTATACATAATTTAATATATCATAAAATTTTAATGTTTGCAACTATTTTTTTGCAGTTGTTAGTCCTAGATTTCCAAAAAATTCTAACAATTTAAATTTAAATTCAATTTCAGAACTTGACTTATCAGAAACCAATGCAAATTCTTCTTCAGTTAAATTATCTTTCATTAATTCCTTAGATTCATTAGGGACTACGCCAGAAGAAATATCTACAAAACATAAAGGAGGAAACATTACGCACCACCAATTTTGACCTTTTGCTTCACCTATCTCAACTCTCAATGCATCATACATACCACTAGGTAATGAAATATCACCATAATTTTTTGTAGGAAATTCAAAATTACCAATATTTATATTTACATCATATGAATAACCTTGTTCTTTAATTGTATCAATTGCAATTTGTTTGAATTTATCTTTATTATTTTCAACAATTTCCATTGCATCTTCTTTAGAAGTACAATTTGTGCAAATAGAATTCATATATTTTAATAAATTATCACGAACAATATATTTTAAAGTTTGATCTTCTTTACTATCACTATTAGCTATAACATGTAATCTAAATACACTATTAGAAATGTCAGAAGATATAGACTGAGCATATGAAACTGCACAAATAGATGTATATAATAAAAGTAGAAAACTAAGAATAATTACCATTTTTAAATGTTTTTTCATAAGTTACCTCCATAATAATTAATTTGAAAAATATTCTTTAAATTAATTATTAACAATTTTGAAAATTTTATACTAAAAAAGGATAAAATTTTCAATTGTCGAAAAACGCGATGAATTTTATTTGAAATATTATTGACATATTTGTAAAGAAATGGTAAAATTTACCAGTAAGCGATAAGCAAGATTTCCGTATGATTTTTTAATTGAAAGGAAGAATACAAATGAGTAGAGATAAGGAAACAAAAGAAAAAATATGTGCATTTTATGCAAGTGATTATCATTTTGAAATGGTTAGCTTACCATATATTGATAAAAATATAGAAAAGAAAAATGAAATTATAATTTTAACAGAAAATAATTTAGAAGGAACTATGAAAAAATTATTATCCAAAACAAATTTAAAAGAAGATAAAAAAGAAAATATAATAAATTTAAATTGGAAAAATGAGCATTCAAACAAATTTCAAAAGATACAAGATAATATTAAAGAAAACAAAAATGTAATTGTTTTTGTAAAAGGTAAAGAAAAATATATCAATGAAACAAATGATAAAATAGATAATTTATTTAAAGAAGATAATAATATGAAAATAATAAATTGCTACAATATAGATGAAGTGGGAGAAAGATTAGATGAAATTATGACACAATACAATAAAGTATTAAATACAACTGGAGAAAAAGAAATACGAAAATTATAAAAAATAGTTGCTTATTTTTTTAAAATAGTGTATAAATAATAAAGCAGATAATAATTATCTGTTTTATTAAAATATGCTTTTGTGCTAAGAAAGGAAGAGTATAATGGACAAAAAAGCAGAAGAGATAAAAAGTATTTTAAAAAAATATGGGCAGGAACATTTACTGCAACATTATGATATGTTAGATGAAGAGTATAAAAGTAAGCTATTAAATCAATTAGAAAATATAGATTATGAATTAATTAATAACTTATATAGTAATATAAAAAAAGAGAAAAAAAATAGCGAAGATGAGATTACTCCAATAGAATATCTAGATAAGTATAAATTATATGATGATTATAAATATTATGAAAATATAGGTGAAAAAGCTATTAGAAAAGGCGAATTAGCAGTTGTAACAATGGCAGGAGGACAGGGAACAAGACTTGGGCATAATGGTCCAAAAGGAACATATGATATAGGACTAAATTCGCACAAGTCATTATTTGAGCTATTAGCAGATTATTTAAAAGAACAAGAAAAAAAATATGATGTTTCTATCCCATGGTTTATAATGACAAGCAAAGAAAACAACAAGGACACAATAAAGTTTTTTGAGTGTAATAAATATTTCGGATTTAAAAAAGATAAAAACATCTTCTTCTTTGTACAAGGTGAACTTCCAATGGTTGATACAGAAGGAAAGATATTGATAGGGGAAGATGGTTTAGTAAAACAAGCAGCAGATGGTCATGGAGGAATTTATGAATCACTTGTAAAAACAGGAATGACTGAAAAAATGAAAAATCTGGGTATTAAATGGGTTTTTATAGGTGGAGTAGATAATTGTTTAGCAAAAATGGTAGATCCTGTTTTAATGGGTATAGCAATAGATAAAAAAGTGACAGTTGCTTGTAAATCTGTAGTTAAAGCAAATCCACATGAAAAAGTAGGAGTGTTCTGTAAAAGAAATGGAAAACCAAATGTTATAGAATATTCAGAGATAACAGAAGAAATGGCAGAAGCGGTTGATGAAAATGGGGAATTACTATATGGAGAATCTCATATTCTTTGTAATTTGTTTAGCATAGATGCTATAGAGAGAATGGGAGCAAATCCTTTACCATACCATATAGCATATAAAAAAGCAACATATATGAACAAAGATGGAAAGGCTATAATACCAACATCACCAAACAGTTATAAATTTGAAGCTTTTTTATTTGATGCATTTGGAGAAGTAGATGAAATGGCTGTACTAAGAGTAAAAAGAGAGGAAGAATTTGCACCAGTTAAAAATGATGATTCAGCAGGTGTTGATTGTCCAAAAACAGCAAGAGAGTTATATAAAAAATTCTATAAATTGGATTAAAAAAGAGGGAAAAAGGGACGTTCTTTAAATCCCTCTTATTGATTTATATAAAAAATTTAAATTTTAAAATAGGGGAATAAGAAAAGGTTTTCTTTTCCCTAAGGGAGGAAATTGATGGATTATTTAGAAGAGTATAAAAAATGGTGTGATGGAGAAGAATTTGATGAGGAAACTAAAGAGGAATTATTGGGAATTAAAGATGATGACAAAGAAATAGAAGATAGATTTTATAAAGAATTAGAATTTGGAACAGCGGGATTAAGAGGAATTATTGGAGCTGGAACAAATAGAATGAATAAATATACAGTAGGAAAAGCGACACAAGGGTTAGCAAATTATATAATTGCACAAGGAACTCAAAATAAAGGAGTAGCAATTAGTTATGATTCTAGAATTATGTCAAAAGAATTTAGCTTACAAACAGCATTAATATTATGCGGAAATGGAATAAAGGCATATTTGTTCGAAAATTTAAGACCAGTACCTGAATTATCTTTTGCAATAAGAAATTTAGGATGTACTGCTGGAGTAATGATAACAGCAAGCCATAATCCACCAAAATATAATGGATATAAAGTATATTGGGATGATGGAGCACAAATCGTATCTCCAAGAGATAAAGATATAATTAGTATGGTAAGAAATGTGCAAAACTTTAGCGATATTAAACAAATTACAAAGCAAGAAGCAATTGAAAAAGGATTATTAAAAATAATTGGAACAGATATGGATGAAAAATATATTCAAGTTTTAAAAAATTGTGTTTTAAATCCAAATGTTGTAAAGGAGCAAGGAAAATCATTAAAAGTTGTTTATACACCATTACATGGAACAGGAAATACGATTGCAGAAAAACTTTTAAAAGAATTGGGTATAGAAAATTTATATGTTGTACCTGAACAAAGCAAGCCAGATGGAAATTTTCCAACTGTAGATTATCCTAATCCAGAAGATCCAAAAGCATTTAAATTAGCATTAGATTTAGCCAAAAAAGTAGATGCAGATGTTGTTTTGGCAAATGATCCAGATGCAGACCGTTTAGGAATTTTTTCAAAGGATATAAAAAGCGGAGAATATATGAGTTATACAGGAAATATGTCTGCATTGTTGATTGCAGAATATAGAATTTCTCAAATGAAGGAAAAAGAAATTTTGCCTGCAGATGGTATGCTTATTACAACAATAGTATCTTCTAATTTAGCCAAAGCAATTGCAAAATATTATGGTTTAAAATGTCCTGAAGTATTAACGGGATTTAAAAATATAGGAAAAGTAATGAGAGAAGCTGAAGAAAAGAGAAATAATACATATGTATTTGGATATGAAGAAAGCTACGGATGTTTAATTGGAGACTATGCAAGAGATAAAGATGGTATTGCAGCTGTAATGGCTCTTTGTGAAGCGGCATGCTATTATAAGTCAAAGGGAAAAACTTTATGGGATGCAATGATAGATATTTATGAAAAATATGGTTATTATAAAGAAACACAAGTATCTATTATAAGAGAAGGAGCACAAGGTGCACAGGAAATTAATGATATGATGACAAAAATGAGAAATACTAATATTGAAAAAATAGGAGATTATAAAGTATTAACATTTAAAGATGTGGAAAATGATCTTGTAAAAAATATGCAAACAGGAGAAATTACAAAAACAGGGTTACCACAATCAAATGTACTATATTATGAACTAGAAAATGATAGTTGGTGTTGTATTAGACCTTCTGGTACAGAACCAAAAATTAAGTTATATATGGGAATAAAAGCAGATAGTGATAAAGAAGCGGATAAAAAATTGGAGAGCTTGAAAAAATCAATGATAGAAATAGTTGAATAAATATAAAAATAATAAAGCCTAAAATTAAAAAAATTAGGCTTTTGTTATTTTCCAATCTTTTAAATTTCTTTGTATAGCACCAAATAAATTACTGCGTAACATAGGAATAGTTTTTGATAAAGAAAATATAAGATTTTTCATATCTTCTCTTTTAGATGTACCATCCATTGGGCATACTTTAGGCATAACAGATAAATTATTTTTTTTAATAAACCTTTTAGTTTGTTTTTCAGGAGTATATATCAAAGGTCTAATTAGTGTTATTTTAGAACGGTCCATATAGCTTACAGGGGAAAAAGTGTTTATACTACCTGTGTAAAGTAAGTTAAGTAAAAATGTTTCTAAAACATCATCTTGATTATGTCCTAAAGCAATTTTATTACATCCTTCTTGAATAGCTATAGAGTTAATTACACCTCTACGAAGATTTGCACAAAGAGAACATGGATTTTTTTCTTTCCTAATATCAAAAACTATTTCTTTTGCATTGCTTTTTCCAATGAATAAAGGAATAGATAGATTATCACATATTTTTTGTAAAAAATTTGTATCGAAAAATTCAAATCCAGGATCTATACTAATTGCTATTAATTCAAATTTTTTTGGATAAAATAACTGTAAGTTTTTAAATGCATGTAACATGGTAATAGAATCTTTACCTCCTGATAAACATACAGCAATTTTATCATTTTCTTCTATCATTTTATATTCTTCAATAGCTTTTCTCATATAACTTAGTATTCGTTGCATTTTTATCACCAAAAACATTATATCAAAGCAATTAAACCTTTTCAAGGTAAGAATAATAAGATTTTGATAAAAACATTTTTAACCTTGATATTTTTAGAGAAATAAAGTATAATAAATAACGTTAAAAACAAGAAAAAAGCAGAGGAGAAAATAAAGATGTTAAGTGCAAATGGTGTTACCGTAAGATTTGGTAAAAGAGTATTATTTGAAGATGTTAATATTCGATTCGGAAAAGGAAATTGTTATGGGATAATAGGAGCAAATGGTGCTGGAAAGTCAACTTTTTTAAAAGTATTATCTAAGGAAATAGAGCCAAGCAAGGGAGATGTTAGTATAGATAAGACAGAGAGAATATCAGTTCTAAAACAAGATCACTTTGCTTATGAAGATTATACAGTTATGGATACTGTAATTATGGGAAATAAAGAATTATATGATATTATGAAAGAAAAAGAAATTATTTATAGTAAGCCAGATTTTTCAGAAGAAGATGGAATGAAAGCAGCAAAGTTGGAAGAAAGATTTGCAGAACTAGATGGATGGAATGCAGAATCTGATAGTGCAATGTTATTAAATGATTTAGGAATAACTCCAGATAATCATTATAAACTAATGAAAGATATAGAAGCTAAGGATAAAGTAAAAGTATTACTTGCACAGAGTCTATTTGGAAATCCAGATGTTTTATTATTGGATGAGCCTACGAATGATTTAGATTTAAAAAGTATTAATTGGCTACAAGACTTTCTAATGGATTTTGAAAATACAGTAATAGTTGTGTCACATGATAGATATTTTCTAAATAAAGTATGTACACATATTGCAGATGTTGATTTTGGTAAAATTAAAGTATATCCAGGAAATTATGACTTTTGGTATGAATCAAGCCAGCTTGCATTAAAACAAGCGAGAGAACAAAATAAGAAAAAGGAAGAAAAAATAAAAGAATTACAAGAATTTATTGCAAGATTTAGTGCAAATGCATCAAAATCAAAACAAGCTACATCAAGAAAGAAAACATTAGAAAAGATCGAATTAGAAGAAATAAAACCATCAAATAGAAAATATCCATATATAGACTTTAAGCCAGATAGAGAACCAGGAAAAGAAATATTACAAGTAAAAAATATTTCAAAGACAGTAGATGGTATAAAGGTGTTAGATAAAGTTTCATTTGATGTAAAACAAGGAAATAAAATTGCATTTTTAGCAAATAATGAAATAGCAAAAACTGTGTTATTTCAAATAATTGCGGGAGAAATAGAACCAGATGAAGGGGAAATAATATGGGGAACTACAATTTCACACGATTATTTTCCAAAAGATAATAATTATCTATTTGAAACAGATGAAGATGTAACGAATTGGCTTAGAAAATACTCAAAAGATCCAGATGAAACATATGTAAGAAGTTTTTTAGGTAGAATGCTATTTTCAGGAGATGAAGCACTAAAAAAAGTAGGAGTATTATCTGGAGGAGAAAAAGTAAGATGTGTATTATCAAAAATGATGTTATCAGGAGCTAATTTCTTACTATTTGATGAACCAACAAACCACTTAGATATGGAAAGTATAACAGCATTAAATGAGGGAATGAAAAGGTTTACAGGTAATATATTATTTACATCTCATGACCATGAATTAACACAAACAGTTGCAAATCGTATAATAGATATTAAAGAAAATGGAAAGATAATTGACAGAGAAGTAACATACAATGAGTATTTGGGAATTGAATGATGTTTTTTGGGACAGGGTCAAAAAACACCATAAGAATTATATTATAAAATAGGGGGCACAAGAAATAAAAATAAAGGAGATGGTACTAATACCAAGATTAGCAAGAGGAAAATTATTAGGTGCTTCCTTTTTTCATGTCATTGTTCAAGGACATAAAAAGGAATATATATTTAAAAAAGAAAGATACATATATGAATATATTAATTTAATAAAAAAATATATCAAAGGAACAAATCTTAAAATTATATCATATTGCATTATGAACAATCATGCACACTTTCTATTTCAAGTTAAGGATATCCAGGAATTATCAAAGTTTTTTCATAAATTAAATACAGTATATGCAAGATATTATAATTATATGGAACAAGATAGAGTAGGACATGTTTATAGAGATAGATTTTTAAGTGAACCTATAACAAGTCATAAATATTTAATTCAATGTATAAAGTATATCCATTTCAATCCAGTAAAAGCAAGGATAGTAGACAAATGTGAAGAGTATAAATTTTCATTATATAAACATTTTAAGAAAAAGCTAAAAGAAGATAAATATGATGGTATATTGAATAAATATGACTATGAAGATATATGTAATAACATTGATTATGATGCTATTTTTCTAGATATAGATACAACAGAAAGAGAAAAAACTATAGCAGGAATACAAGAATTTTTAAAAGAAAAGAAGTATAGGGCTTATGAGATGTTTTCAAATAGAAAAGTTTTAGAAGAAATGGTTTTTTATTTAAAAAACGTGAAGAAAATTAAATATAAGAATATAAGGGATTTATTGGATATGACAAGAGGGACAATGCAAAGAATTGTAATAAAAAACAATAAAAATATTATGGAAAAACTTGACTTATAATCTATTTTATCTGATATAATATAAAAGTGAAAAATTAATAGTGATGTTTTTTAAGACTGTCCCAAAAAACACCAGAAGGGAGAAAGTAATGGAGAAAATAATTAAGACAATTGCAGAGGAATTAAATATAAAAACTAGTCAAGTAGAGGCAACTATAAGATTAATTGATGAAGGAAATACAATTCCTTTTATTGCAAGATATCGTAAAGAGGTAACAGGAGGTCTTTCAGATGAAATATTAAGAGAATTTGGAGAAAGACTAACATATTTAAGAAATTTAGAGCAAAGGAAACAGGAAGTAATTAATTCAATAGATGAACAAGGAAAGTTAACAGATGAAATTTTACAGGCAGTTGCAATTAGTAAGACATTAGCAGAAGTGGAGGATATTTATAGACCATATAAGCAAAAGAAAAAAACAAGAGCAACTGTAGCAAAAGCTAAAGGATTAGAACCTTTAGCTAAAATCATTATAGAGCAAAAAGAAAAAAGACCAATTAATGAGATTGCAAAGGAATATATAAATATTGACAAATTATCAGATGAAGATAAAAATAATAAAGATAAAGTAGTAAGAAATGAAGAAGAAGCGATTACAGGTGCTTTAGATATAATTGCTGAAGATATATCTGATAATAGTAAATATAGAAAAGAAATAAAACGACAATGTTACAGAGAAGGACTTATACAAACAAAAGCAGTAAGAGAAGAAAAATCAAATTATGAAATGTATTATGATTATAGTGAAGCAATTAAATATATTCCAAGTCATAGAATTCTAGCAATAAACAGAGGAGAGAAAGAGGAGTTCTTAAGAGTTAAAATAGAAAAGCCTGAGGAAAAAATACTATCATATATAGAAAGAGATATTTTAAAAGGTGAAACACAATTCACTCAAATGTTAAAAGATACTATTTTAGACAGTTTTAAGAGATTAATAGAGCCATCTATTGAAAGAGAGATACGTTCAGATTTAACAGAAAAGGCAGAAGAAAAAGCAATAAAAGTATTTGGTAAAAATTCAAAGCAATTATTACTTGGAGCACCAATTAAGGGAAAAACAGTTATGGGATTTGATCCTGCATATCGTACAGGTTGTAAAATAGCAGTTATTGATGAAACAGGAAAAGTATTGGATTATACAACAGTATATCCAACTGAACCTCAAAATGATGTTATAGGAGCTAAAAGAGAACTTTTAAAATTAATTGAAAAAGATAAAGTTGATATGATAGCAATTGGAAATGGAACAGCATCTCGTGAATCAGAGATGTTTGTTGCTGATATGATTAAAGATACTCCAAGAGATGTTCATTATGTTATAGTAAGTGAAGCAGGGGCTTCTGTATATTCGGCATCAAAACTTGCAACTGAAGAGTATCCAGATATAAATGTATCAATCAGAGGAGCTATATCAATTGCTAGAAGATTACAAGATCCACTTGCTGAACTTGTAAAGATAGATCCAAAAGCAATTGGTGTAGGACAATATCAACATGATGTTAATCAAAAGAAACTAGCCGAAAGTTTAACAGGAGTTGTAGAAGATAGTGTTAATAAAGTAGGTGTAGATGTTAACACTGCAACGCCATCATTACTTTCTTATGTTTCAGGAATAAATAATACTATTGCTAAAAATATAGTTAAATACAGAGATGAAAATGGAAAAATTAAAAATAGAAAACAATTATTAAAAGTTCCAAAATTAGGGAAAGTAGCATTTGAGCAATGTGCAGGTTTCTTGAGAATATTGGATGGGGACAATCCATTAGAAGTTACTGCAGTACACCCAGAAAGTTATGAAGCAACTGACAGATTGCTTAAGGAGATAGGCTTTAATAAGAATGATTTAAAAGATAGAGAAAAATTAGAAAATTTAAGAAATAAATTAAAATCAGTTAGTGTAAAAGAAATGGCCAAACAATTAGAAATTGGAGAAATGACTTTAGCAGATATTATTGAAGAATTGTCAAAACCAGGTAGAGATCCACGTGAAGATATGCCAAAACCTGTTTTAAGAAGTGATGTATTAAAATTAGAAGATTTAAAAGAAGGAATGGTTTTAACAGGTACTATTAGAAATGTAATAGATTTTGGAGCATTTGTTGATATTGGAGTAAAACATGATGGATTAGTGCATATTTCAGAGATGAGTGATAAATTTATTAAAAATCCTTCAGATATAGTATCTGTTGGAGATGTTGTTAAAGTGAAGGTTATAAAGATAGATAAAGAGAGACAAAAAGTAGGACTTTCTATGAAAGTGTAAATAAAAAACCGCCTTAATTAATTTTAAGTCGGTTTTCTATTTTATTTATATTTTTCTTTGATTTTTTCAATTTCATTATAGTGGTTCTTCAAGATGTCTAAAAATACATCAGTAAGTTCTGGGTCAAATTGAGATCCTCTACCATTTTCAAATTCCTGAATTACAGTTTCAATAGATAAGCTATCACGATAAGATCTTCTTGATGTCATAGCATCGAAACTATCAGCTATAGCTGCAATTCTAGCAAAATAAGGGATTTTTTCTCCTTGTAATTGACCAGGATATCCATGTCCATCAAATCTTTCATGATGATGTTTTACAATAGGAATAATATCTTTAAAAATTGTTGCAGTAGATAGAATATGAGCTCCTATAGATGGATGATTTTTGATTTCTGAATATTCATTATCTGTTAATTTAGTTTCCTTTAATAAAATACTATCTGGAACACCTATTTTTCCGATATCATGGAATAAGCCTCCAATACGTAAAGTTTTTAATTCTTCTTCAGATAGACCTAAATGTTTTCCAATAAGTACAGAATATTCTGAAACTCTATCAGAATGACCTCTGGTATAAGTATCTTTTGCATCAACTGTATAACGTAATGTTTGGATGCTTTCTAAATAAGCATTTTCCAATTCTTCATTTATCTTTTTGATTTCATTCATTTGAGCTATTGATTTAATCCCAGATTCTATTAAAAGTAATAATTGATCAAATTTATCACTTTTTTCACAATATCCTTGTATATCTAGTCTTCTAATCGTTTCTAATGGTGGAGCTAAATCTTTATGACCTGTTAGTAATAGAATATACAATTCTTTGTTAAATTCTCTTATCTTTTCTACTACTTGATCTCCATGAATTGGAGTCATAATAAAGTCTAATATCATTAGGTCGAAGTGTTCATTTTTAACTTTTTCAACTGCTTCCATAGGATCTGTAACTCCTATAAATTCATAGCCAGATCTTTTTAAGAAAATAGATAAAGAATCAATAATTCCTTCTTCATCATCAACTGCTATAATTTTATAATTCCTATTTTCAGTATTTCCTGAATTTTGCAATCCTTTTCTCATATAACAAACCTCATCATAAAAAACTATTTTCCCACATTATATTAATAAAAACACGAAAAAGCAAGTATTTTTTACAAAAAAACATATTTAGTATATTTATAATAATGAAAAGGGATTCCTTATTAAAGAATCCCTTTGATACGATGCTAACAGACAAATAAAAAATTTAGATTTGTTTATCTTGTAAAAAATAATTATCAATGTCTGAATATGGTATAAAATCTTCAAGATTTCCTGCGAGATTTAGAATTTCAGCAGTAAATTTATCTACATAAATCCTTTTGAACTTAACATGTTTACGACATTCTTTGTAGATAAAATCTGCAATTTCATTTTCTGTATGCATAACTTTTTTACTTTCAAAATTTTTTAACCAAAATTTGAAATAACTAATCTTACAGATAGTATTTCCATGCAGATACAATTCAGCACAACAAGGCTCATTTCCTGCAAAAAAATCAATGTAGCATGCTTTATTATTTGCATCTTCATCTACCCAGAAACCATACCATTTTACTAAATTTCCATTTTTGTCTTCTTCGATAATCCGTCTAGCCATTTTAAACCTCCAAATTAATAAATTATAGAAAAAAATACTAGTATTCTAAATTTGAATACTAGTAATATTATATAATATTTATAGAAAAAACGCAAATTCATAATTAGGTAAAACGGTGCCTGTCCCAACTTTACCCTTGTGGTAAAATGATTTTAAATGTTGTGCCTTTTCCTTCTTCTGATTCAACTGTTATGTTTCCATTGAAGTGAGCTCTAATTGTTGAGTAAGACATATATAAACCAAGACCAGTTCCATTTTTTCCTTTTGTTGTAATCATTTCTTTAAATAGTTTTTCTTTTACATTATTTGGAATACCATTACCATAATCTTTTATAGATATAATTAAATTGTTATCTTCTTTTTCAGCAATTAAATCTATTGATTGTTCGGTTTTTCCATTGTATGCCTGAATAGAATTTGAAATCATATTGTTAATAACTTGTATTAAGCTGTTTATATCTCCATGAATAGTAGCGTTTTCATCGGTTTTTAAAGATATATTTAAATATATAATAGCATTTTTTAATTCATGTTTCATTAAGATATTTACTCTTTTTAGTACCTCACCAATTGTAAATGATATATCTTCTTCGTTGGACATAGTAACTGCTTGACCTTTAACTGCTGTAATAACATCTGACATGTATTCAGTATGAGTTTTAATTTTTGATATCCATTCAGTCATATCTTTTGCAATTTCATGATGGTCATTGCTATTTACTTCTGGATCATCTATAGATGTGTCATATTCTTTTACTAAATCAGTTAAGCCTTCGGCTGCTCCTGATATAGACATTATTGGAGTTTTTAAATTGTGTGCAATTCCCCCAATTAATTGACCAAGTGAAGCTAGACGTTCTCTTTCCATTAAAGTTTGCTGATTATCATGAATTTGATTTAAATGATTAATAGTTAAAGCTTGGATATTATTATATATCTTGATTAGATCGCCAATTTCATCAACAGAAGTAATATATAGTTTCTTTTCTGCAAAAGAACCATTATTTTTAGATATCTTTTCTAAAGAATTACTAACTGATTTTATATTTTTAGAAAGATCACTAGCAAAAGCATACAAAATTATACTACAAACAATACCCAATACTAGTAATAGACATACGATATAGAAAAGAATATCATTTGAATAGATAATATAAGAAGCTCCTAAATAGTAATTTTCTCCATTTGGTAAGGAAACATGATATAAAATTCCTTGACCAGAAGTACCATAATAGTCATAAACTACATAATTGTTTTTAGTTGAAAGTTCAGAAGCATATTTTTTAAAGAAATCACTTAACTTTCCAGTTTGATATAAAAAATTAAAGTTATCATCTGTAATAAATAAAACATTATTATCGCGACTTAATTCAATAGTACTTAATAACTCAATTAAATCTTCTTTACTATATACAGGTTTATTTTCTAGAGATGTTTTAAATTGGTTTTGGTAAAAATTAGAAAGCAATTGAGCATTATTTCTTTCGTATATAGAGGAAACAGCAAGATAAGTAAATACAATACAAACTGCTATAATTGGTATAATTTGAAATAGTAGTCTTTCTACAATTCCAGTTCGTCTTACCCCAGAAAAAGAAGTATTTTCTAAATCATTTAAAATTTTTGATAACAATTTTCTTACATAAGTATTAGTTTCTTTAAATGGAATATTTTCTATGTCACTACCATCTTCTTTTA
>CANPZA010000026.1 GCA_947588915.1 uncultured Clostridia bacterium | reverse complement strand
TGTGTTATTTGTTGGTGGACCAGGTACAGGTAAAACATTACTTGCAAAAGCAGTAGCTGGAGAAGCAGGAGTACCATTCTTTATTATAAGTGGTTCAGATTTTGTTGAAATGTTTGTTGGTGTTGGTGCTTCAAGAGTAAGAGATTTATTTGATCAAGCTAAGAAAAATGCACCATGTATTGTATTTATAGATGAAATTGATGCAGTAGGTCGCCAAAGAGGTGCAGGTCTTGGCGGTGGACATGATGAAAGAGAGCAAACATTAAATCAATTATTAGTTGAGATGGATGGATTTGCAGAAAATGAAGGAGTTATAGTCTTAGCAGCAACTAACAGACCAGATGTACTAGATAAGGCACTTTTAAGAGCAGGAAGATTTGACAGACAAATAGTAGTAGGACTTCCAGATGTAAGAGCAAGAGAACAAATTTTAGAAGTACATTCTAGAAAAAAACATTTAGCAGATGATGTAGATTTAAAAGTAATTGCTAAAAATACATCAGGTTTTGCAGGAGCAGATTTAGAAAATGTATTAAATGAAGCAGCACTTCTTGCCGCAAGAAGAAACTTAAATGAAATAGGAATGAAAGAAATTGAAGATGCTATGGTAAAAGTAACTATGGGTCCTGAAAAGAAAACAAAAGTTAGAAGTGAAAAAGAGAATAAATTAGTTGCATACCATGAAGCAGGTCATGCAGTAGTAAGTCATTTCTTAGAAACACAAGATCCTGTTCATCAAATATCAATTGTACCAAGAGGTATGGCAGGAGGATATACAATGTACAGACCAACAGAAGATAAATCATTTATGTCAAAAACAGAAATGGAAGAAAATATCGTATCACTTCTTGGTGGTAGAGTAGCTGAAAGTTTAATATTAAATGATATTTCAACAGGAGCAAGTAATGATATAGAAAGAGCAACTAAAATTGCAAGAAGTATGGTTACTAAATATGGTATGAGTGAAAGAATAGGAGCATTAATGTTAGGTTCTAATCAAGAAGAAGTATTTTTAGGAAGAGATTTTGCAACACAAAAAGAATACTCTGAGGAAACAGCTGCAATTATTGATGAAGAAACAAAAGCAATTGTTGATAAAGGATACAATAGGGCAAAACAGATTTTAACAGACAATATTGATAAATTACATCAAGTAGCAGGAATATTATTAGAAAAAGAAAAAATAGAAGCTGATGAATTTGAAGCTATATTTGGAGGAGAAAATAGTTAAAAAATTACGGGTGTATGTATTTACACCTGTTTTTTATGTTTATTGAAATGGAAAATATCAAAAATGTAATAAAAATTTAATATTTAAAAATGAAAAGCAGAAGATATATTTCCGTAAATGGTTATAAAAAGCTATAAAATACAAGAAAAAAACCATATTGACAACAAAAAAATAATTTTTTATTATTAATGTAGAAAAATCACAGGAGGAAAGCAAATGAAAAGTAAAAGAATTGCTACAATAATAATATTAATAATTTTATTTCAAATAATAGCACCAATTATGCCAAAAGAGGTATTAGCAGAGACAGAACAAGAAACACAAGAAATAACAAGAGATTATGAAATAAAAGCAGAAGAGGAATGGGATATATCAGAAGAGCAAAATGGAACTCTTACTGCTAAATGGACTCTAAAAGACAGAACTCTTACAATCTCAGGAACAGGAGAAATGAAGGATTGGGAAAGTAGTGACAAATCAGATTGGCATAACACACAATATACTAAATTAATAAAGAAAGTAATAATAAATCAAGGAGTAACAAACATAGGAAATGATGCATTTGAAGGATGTAGTAGTTTAGAAACAATAGAAATTCCAAGTAGTGTAACAAGCATAGAATATAATACATTTTGTAATTGTAGTAGTTTAAAACAAATAAATATCCCAGAAGGAGTAACAATCATAAGATGGAATGCATTTGATGAATGTAGTAGTTTAAAAGAAATAAATGTGGATAAAAATAATACAAAATATGAAAGTGACAATGGAGTAGTATTTACTAAAAATAAGACAGAAATCATAAAATATCCAGAAGGGAAAGAAGCAACAAGTTATGCAATACCTCAAGGGGTAACAAGCATAGGAGAGCATGCATTTTATAGATGTAGTAGTTTACAAACAATAGAAATTCCAAGTAGTGTAACAAGCATAGATGTGTATGCATTTTATGGATGTAGTAGTTTAGGAACAATAAATATTCCAAATAGTGTAACAAGCATAGGTTGGGGAGCATTTGCGAATTGTAGTTGTTTAGAAACAATAGAAATACCAAGTGGTGTAACAAGCATAGGACATGGTGCATTTTCTGGATGTAGTAGTTTAAAAGAAATAAATGTAGATGATGATAATACAGATTATGAAAGTGACAATGGAATATTATTTATTAAGAATAAGACAGAAATTATAAGTTATCCAATGGGAAAAGAAGAAACAAATTATTCAATACCACAAGGAGTAACAAGTATAAGAGATGGGGCATTTTATGGATGTAGTAGTTTAGAAACAATAGAAATTCCAGAAGGAGTAACAAGCATAGGAAGTGAGACATTTGAGAATTGTAGTAGTTTACAAACAATAGAAATACCAGAAGGAGTAACAAGAATAGGAAATATGGCATTTTTTGGATGTAGTAGTTTAAAAGAAATAAATATCCCAGATAGTGTAACAAGTATAGCATGGGGTGCAATAGATGAAACAATAATTATGTATGTAAAAGCAGATAGTGCAGGGCATAAGTATGCAGAAGAAAATAAGCAAGGATATATATTAGAAGGAAATGCTGATAATATATCTACAAATTATGAAATAAAAGAAGAAGAGGAATGGGATATATCAAAAGAGCAAGATAGAACTCTTACTGCTAAATTTACATTAGAAAATAGAACCCTAACAATCTCAGGAACAGGAGAAATGAAGGAATGGGGTTCTTATGACAAAATAGACTGGCATAACACACAATATACTAAATTAATAAAGAAAGTAATAATAAATCAAGGAGTAACAAGCATAGGGAGGGAGGCATTTTCTGGATGTAGTAGTTTAGAGAATATAAATATCCCAAGTAGTGTGACAAGCATAGAGGTGGATGCATTTGAGAATTGTAGTAGTTTAGAAACAATAGAAATCCCAAGTAGTGTAACAAGCATAGAAATAGGTGCATTTGAGGATTGTAGTAGTTTACAAACAATAGAAATACCAGAAGGAGTAACAAGCATAGGAATAGGTGCATTTGAAGGATGTAGTAGTTTAAAAGAAATAAATGTAGATGGAAATAATACAAAATATGAAAGTGAGAAT
The DNA here is from genome assembly GCA_947588915.1 of uncultured Clostridia bacterium. The sequence continues at coordinate 11,975 of CANPZA010000026.1, read as the reverse complement.
GGAATATTATTTACTAAAAATAAGACAGAAATCATAAGATATCCAGAATGTAAAGAAGGAATAAGTTATGCAATATCTCAAGGAGTAACAAGCATAGGAATAAGTGCATTTGAAGGATGTAGTAGTTTAAAAACAATAGAAATTCCAAATAGTGTAACAAGCATAGAAAATGGGGCATTTGAGTATTGTAGTAGTTTAGAAACAATAGAAATTCCAAGTAGTGTAACAAACATAGGACAGTCAGCATTCTATAGATGTAATAGTTTAGTGAATATAAGTATCCCACAAAGAGTAACAAGAATAGGAGATTTGGCATTTTCTGGATGTAGTAGTTTAGAGAATATAAGTATCCCAGAAGGAGTAACAAGCATAGGAGATGATGCATTTGAAGGATGTAGTAGTCTAAAAGAAATAAATGTAGATGGAAATAATACAAAATATGAAAGTGATGAAGGAGTATTATTTACTAAGAATAAGACAGAAATAATAAAATATCCAGAAGGGAAAGAAGGAACAAGTTATGCAATACCACAATGTGTAACAAGCATAGGAGATAGGGCATTTTATGGATGTAGTAGTTTACAAACAATAGAAATCCCAGAAGGAGTAACAAGCATAGAATATGGGACATTTAGGAATTGTAGTAGTTTGGAAGAAATAATTATTCCAGAAGGAGTAACAAGTATAGAAGATAATGCAATAGGTGGAACAACGATTATGTATGTAAAAGCGAATAGTGAAGGGCATAAATATGCAGAAGAAGGAGAACAAGGTTATATAATAGATGATGTTGCACCAGAAGTAACTATTTTACCAAATCAAGGGGAGCAAGTAAAAAAATCATATGAAGTGACAGTGAATGTAGAAGATAGTGGTTCAGGAGTAGAAGAAAGTAGTCTAAAATACCAATGGACACAAAACCAACAACAACCAACAAAAGAAAGTTTTAGAGATACATTTGAAAATGGAGGGAAAATAACAAAAAGCACAGGAGATGGAAAATGGTATCTATGGATATGTGCAGAAGATAAAGCAGGAAATGAAACAATAACAAGTAGTGGAGCATTTAACTTTGATAATACCAAACCAAACTTAAAAGTAAGTTATAATCCTAACCAACAAACGACAGGGAAAGTAATAGCAACAATAACATCAAACGAACCTGTACAAGCAGTTACAGATTGGCAGTTATCAACAAATAGGCTAGAATTGACAAAAGAATATAGTAGTAATACAAAAGACACAATAAAAGTAAAAGACATAGCAGGAAATGAGTCAGAAATACAAGTATCAATAGAAAACATCATAGAACCAGAAGAAAGTATAAAAAAAGGAGACATAGATGAAGATGGAAAAATAGACTCAACAGACTTAATAAAAATGTTAAGACATATAGCAGGAAATAAAGATGAAGAAATAGCAAGTAAAAATCCAACATGGATATTAACAGGAAAAAAATATAAAATAGCAGATATAGATAATAATAATCAAATAAACACAACAGATGTATTAAAAGTATTAAGACATATAGCAACAAATAAAGATGAAGAAACAAAAAGAAAAAATCCAGATTGGATAATAAATTAAAAAAGTAGCAATTTTATATTGCTATTTTTTTTGATTTAGTATAAAATGAATTTGAAAAGAAAGGAAAAAATGGTGATATTTTTATGAAAAATTATTACGAAATATTAGAAGTAAATAAAAAAGCATCAAAAGAAGTAATAGAAAAAGCACATAAAGTGTTAGTGAAAAAATATCATCCAGATTTATATACTGGCGAAAAAAAACAATATGCAGAAGTAAAAACAAAAGAAATAAATGAAGCATATCATATTCTATCTGATGATTTTCTAAAAGAGCAATATGATAATGAATTAGAAAAACAAGAGATGCAAAATAAACAGACCAATTACCAAGTAAAAAATAAACAGCAAAACAATAAAAAAGAAGAAAATACAGAAGAAAAAGTTAAAAAATATAAACCTGGAACTTTAGGATCAACTATTGAACTAACGAAAAAATTAATACATGACTTAGCAAAAAGTAAAGAAAAAAGAGATGAAATAAAAGAAATAACTAAAAAAGATGTATTAGCAGTAATTTTAACAATCATAGTAGTTATAGTAATAGGAATAGTATTATGGTTTATTCCATTTACAAATGGGTGGATGAGAGAATTATTATTTGAGAATCCACTATTTAATTGGATAGGTGGACTATTTTCATAAAAATAATAATAAAAAAATATAGCGAACCAAGAAAGAAGAGATAGAAATGTACTATGCAGACATAAAAAAAGCAGATATAGCAAATGGGTTAGGAGTCAGAGTATCTGTTTTTGTAAGTGGATGTACACATCATTGTAAAAATTGTTTTAATAGTGAAGCATGGGATTTTAATTATGGTAATGAATTTACGCAAAAAGAAATAGACAAAGTATTAGAAGAATTAAATCACCCATATATATCTGGATTATCATTACTTGGAGGAGAACCACTAGAACATGTTAATCAAAAAGGACTTTTACCACTACTTAGACAAGTAAAACAAAGATTTCCTGAAAAAAATATATGGTGTTATACTGGATATACATTTGATGAAGATATAATGAAAAATATGTGTAATAAATGGGAAGAAACAAATGAATTACTTTCATATCTGGATGTAATAGTTGACCGGAAAGTTTGAGGAAGATAAAAAAGATATAACTTTACGTTTCAGAGGTTCTAGTAATCAAAGAATTATAGATGTCAAAAAATCACTCAAAGAAAAGAAATCAGTACTATTTGAATTCTAACTATTGACAAGTTAAAGGCTTTAATGTATAATAGGTATCGTTAAAAGGGTTATCCCAAATACAGTTTTGTATTGACTGGAAGGAGGGGAATATAAATGTCAGAAATAAAAGTTAATAATGGTAATATAGAAGATGCCTTAAAAAGGTTTAAAAGGCAGTGTGCTAGAAATGGAGTACTTCAAGAAGTACGAAAAAGAGAACACTATGAAAAACCTAGTGTAAGAAGAAAGAAAAAATCAGAGGCAGCAAGGAAAAGAAAATTTTAAAAATGCGAGTGATGTTTTTTGGGACAGGGTCAAAAAACATCATTTTTTCTTAATTATTAAAAACTTAAGTATAAATAAATGAAAATGTAGTATAATAAACAAAGATAAAAAAGGAGGAAAACAATGGAATATAAACAAAAAGAATTAAAAAAAGGAATTAAATTTCATACCATTAATACAGATAAATTCAAAACAAACTTAATAGCTGTATTTTTAACAACTAAACTTACAAGGGAGAATGTAACTAAGAACACAATGATATCAGCACTCTTAAGAAGAGGAACAAAAAATATGCCATCACAAGAAGAAATAAGCAAACAAATGGAAGAAATGTATGGAGCAAGTTTCGATTGTGGGTTAGATAAAACTGGAGATAATCAAGTTTTAAAATTTTATATAGAAACTGTAAATGATAGTTTTTTACCACAAAAAAATGAAAATATGTTAAAACAATCTATAGAAAAAATATTGGATATAGTTTTTAATCCTTACCTTGAAAATGAAAGTTTTAAACCAGAATATGTTGAACAAGAAAAAAATAATATTAAACAAAAAATAGAAGGTAAAATTGATAATAAAGCTAGATATAGCATGGATAGATGCATTGAAGAAATGTACAAAAATAAGCCATTTGGATTATATAAATTTGGATATGTAGAAGATTTAAATAATTTAGATGGAAAAAATTTATATTCTTATTATTTAGAATTAATCAACTCATGTAAAATAGATATTTTTGTTTCTGGAAATATAGATGATAACATTTGTGACATTGTAGATAAAAATGAAAATATAGAAAAATTAAAAGATAGAGAACCTGATTATATAATCCCAAAAGAATTAAATAAGCAATTACCAGAAAAGGAAAATATTGTAACAGAATCTATGGAAGTAACACAAGGAAAACTTATATTGGGATTAGATTTATCTATAGAAAATGAAGACTTAAAATATGATGCACTAATATATAATAGCATTTTAGGAGGAAGTGCAAATTCTAAAATGTTTCAAAATGTTAGAGAAAAAGCACATCTAGCTTATGTTGCAAGTTCTAGTTATTCAAAATATAAAAGCAACATTTTTATAAATTGTGGAATCGAAATATCAAATTATGAAAAAGCATTAGAACTAATAAAACAACAAATACAAGATATGGTAAATGGAGATTTTACCGAAGAAGATATTGAAAATGCAAAAAAAGGAATTTTAAGTGCAATAAAAACAATAGATGATGAGCAAGACACAGGAATTACTTACTATTTTGGTCAAGAATTATCACAAACTGATATTTCCATAGAAGAATATGAAAATAGAATTAAAAAGGTAAGTAAGGAAAATGTCATAAAAATTGCAAAAAATGTAGCTATAAATACAATTTATTTTTTAAAAAATTAATAGAGGAGGATAAAAATAGTGCAGATTATTGAAAATTTAAAAGTGAAAGAAAAAGTATATATAGAAAAATTAGAAAATGGTCTAACAGTAATGATTATTCCAAAAAAAGGAATACAAAAAAAGTACATGATATGGGGAACTCATTATGGTTCAAATGAAAGTAGTTTCATAGTACCAGGTGAGGATGAAGTTACTAATGTTCCTAATGGAGTAGCACACTTTTTAGAACATAAATTATTTGAACAAGAAAATGGAACTAACAGTTTAGATGTATTAACAGCACTTGGTGTAGAGGCTAATGCATATACAACAAATGATCATACAGCATATCTATTTGAATGTACAGATAATTTTTATGAAGCAATGGATGAACTAATGGATTATGTTCAACATCCATTTTTCACAGATGAAAATGTAGAAAAAGAAAAAGGGATAATTCGGACAGGAAATAATGATGTATGATGATTATCCTGAATGGAAAGTATATTTGAATGCAATGAAAGCAATGTATCATAATAACCCTGTAAAAATAGATATTGTAGGAACAATAGAAACAATAAGTAAAATAGACAAAGAAATACTTTATAGATGCTATAATACATTTTATAACCCATCTAATATGACAATGGTATTATGTGGTGATTTTAAGCCAGAAGCAATTATAGAAGAAGTTAAAAAAAGATTAATAGATACAAAATCTAGTGGTGAAATAAAAAGAGTATATCCAGATGAACCAGAAGAAATCGTACAAGAAAGAATAGAACAACAATTAGAAGTAAGTACCCCTTTATATGCAATAGGAATTAAAGATACAAAGGATTGCAATGTGGCAGATAATAAAAATGAAATTGTAAAAAAACATATAGCAATGGAGATTTTATTAAATTTATTATTTGGAAGAAGTTCAAATTTATATAAAAGGCTTTATAATGAAGGGATAATTTATGCTCAACCAAGTTTAGAATATGAATTTACAAATATATTTGCACATGTTCTAATTACAGGACAATCAAATAATGCAGAAAAAGTGTATGAAAGTTTTAAAAATGAAGTAAATAAATTAAAAAAAGAAGGAATCAATATTGAAGATTTTGAAAGAATTAAAAAAATGATATATGGTGGATATGTAAAAGAATATAATGATGCTCAAGATATTGCAAGAATGTTCTTAGCAGATAGTTTTAAAGGGATAAATAGTTTTGACTATTTAGAAGAAATAGAAGGAGTTACTGTCAAATATTTGGAACAAATATTAAAAGATGTCTTTAAAGAAGAAAAAATGGTTATTTCTATTATAAAAAATTAAAAAAACATAAAAGAAAAAAATGTAATAAAAACAGTATTTATTATTAAAAATAAAAAGTACTGTTTTTTGCTGTTATAGTATGCCGAAAAATGTCATAAATAGTCATACGAAAGTTGGCAAAAAACCTTGAAAATACTTGACTTTAAAAAAATAATGTGATAATTTATAATTATACCAAGGATAAAAAATAAAAAGGAGATAAAATATATGATTAATGATGAAATTTGTAAATTAAGAGATAAATTAAATAAAAGTATTGAAGAAGGAAATGACTACGATGTAACATATAAATTAAGTGTTGAATTAGACCAATTAATTGCAAAATACTATAAAGATTTAAAAAATAATAAAAAAAAACTAAAGATGGTAATTACATAAAAAGTAATAAGCCACAAAATTATACTAATGAAAAAAAATAAAAACTCTTAGCAAATGTAAAGCTTAGAGTTTTTTTCTATAAGTAAAGAAATTGTAACAAAAATGTAATAAAACAACAAAGCCTATCTATTTCAATGAAAAATTAAGAACAACTATAAAATGTTGCAAATGCAACAGTACGCAAAAATTTTTGTGATAAAATACAAATACAAAATTTAAAAAAGAGGGGGAGCAAAAAGCAAATGAAAATTATAAAAAGAGATGGATCAATAGTAGATTATAATCCAGAAAAAATAAGAGTAGCAATTCAAAAAGCAAATAAAGAGGTAACACAAAAAGAAAGAGTTTCTAAAGAAAAAATAGAAGAAATAATAAAATATATAGAGGAACTTAATAAATCAAGAATATTAGTTGAAGATATTCAAGATATAATAGAACGTAAATTAATGGAATTTGAAAAATATGCTTTAGCTAAAAAATATATTACATATCGTTATACAAGAGAATTAGTTAGAAAAGCAAATACAACAGATCAATCTATAAAAGAACTAATTGAAGGCGAAAATGATTATTGGAATAATGAAAATTCTAATAAAAATGCTAAAGTAGTTACAACTCAAAGAGATTATTTAGCAGGAATAACAAGTACAGATATAACAAGAAGGTTTCTATTACCAAAAGACATTGTTGAGGCACATGATGCAGGAGTTATACATTTCCATGATGCAGATTATTTTGCACAAAATGCACTTCATAATTGTGAATTAATTAACTTAGAAGATATGTTACAAAATGGTACAGTTATTAATCGGAGTAATGATAGAAAAACCTCATAGATTTATTACTGCTGCAACAATAGCAACACAAATAATATTAGCTGTTACATCATCTAGTTATGGTGGAGCAACTGTAACTTTAAGCCATCTAGCCCCTTTTGTAAGAGATAGTTATAATAAATATTATAAAAAATACATAGAAAGAGGACTAGATGAAAAAACTTCTAAAAAATTTGCTAAACAAGATACTAAAAAAGAAGTTGGAGATGGAGTTCAAACATTTAATTATCAAGTTAATTCAATGACAAATACAAATGGACAAGCACCATTTTTATCTGTATGTATGTATTTAGGAGAAACTGAAGAATATAAAGAAGAATTAGCAATGATAATAGAAGAATTTTTAAATCAAAGAATATATGGATTTAAAAATGAAAAGGGTGTATGTATTACACCAGCTTTTCCAAAATTACTTTATATACTAGAAGAAGATAATATACACAAGAATAGTAAATATTGGTATTTAACAGAACTTGCTGCTAAATGTACAGCAAAGAGAATGGTACCAGATTATATATCAGAAAAGAAAATGTTAGAATATAAAATAGATAAAAACGGAAATGGAAATTGTTACCCTTGCATGGGATGTCGTTCATTCCTAACACCATATGTAGACCCTAAAACCAATAAACCTAAATATTATGGAAGATTTAATCAAGGTGTAGTTACAATAAATTTAGTTGATGTTGCACTATCTTCTGGAAAAGATGTAGAAACCTTCTGGGATATATTTGAAAAGAGATTGGAATTATGTCATAAAGCTTTACAAGCAAGACATGAAAGATTGAGTAAAGCAGTAAGCGATGTAGCACCAATACTTTGGCAACATGGAGCACTTGCTAGACTAAAAAAAGGAGAAAGTATACATGAATTATTGCATAATGGATATTCAACTATTTCACTTGGATATGCAGGTCTTTATGAATGTGTAAAATATATGACAGGACATAGCCATACAGATAATGGAAAAGGAAAAGAATTTGGTTTACAAGTAATGCAAAAGCTAAATGATAAATGTAAAGAATGGAAAGAAAAAGAAAATATAGACTATAGTGTTTATGGAACACCAATAGAATCAACAACATATAAGTTTGCAAAATGTTTAAAAGAAAGATTTGGAATAATTGAAGGAATAACAGACAGAGACTATATAACAAATTCTTATCATGTACCAGTATTTGAAGAAATTGATGCATTTTCTAAATTAAAATTAGAAAGTGAATTCCAAAAATTGAGCCCAGGTGGAGCTATATCTTATGTAGAAACACCTAATTTACAAAATAATATAGAAGCAGTAATAGAGGTTATCAAATTTATTTATGATAATATTATGTATGCAGAATTAAACACAAAATCAGACTATTGTCAAAAATGTGGATATGATGGTGAAATATTAATAGATGATGACTTAGAGTGGTATTGCCCAAATTGTGGAAATAGAGATCATTCAACATTAAATGTAGCAAGAAGAACATGCGGATATATAGGAAGTAATTTTTGGAACAAAGGACGAACACAGGAAATTAAAGAAAGAGTATTACATATAGACAATAAAGATGCATCATAAGCAGAGGTGATAAAATGAGATATAATAAAATTAGAAAAATGGATATCGCAGATGGACCAGGAATAAGAGTATCTATATTTATGCAAGGATGTGCATTTAATTGTAAAAATTGTTTTAATCCAGAAACACATGATTTTAATGCTGGAGAAGAGTTTACAGATGAGACAATAGATAAAGTATTAAATCTATCTAAAGATGAAACAATAAAAGGATTATCCATTTTAGGTGGAGAACCAATGCATCCTAAGAACATAGAAGGAACAACAAAACTTGCAAAAGCTTTTAAAGAAAAATATCCTAATAAAACAGTATGGGCATGGACAGGTTTTTCATTTGATGAAGATTTGAAAGATAAAGAAGTACTAAACTATATAGATGTTTTAGTAGATGGACAATATAAAGATGATTTACACAATCCAAAGTTAAAATGGAAAGGTTCATCAAATCAAAGAGTAATAGATGTAAAACAAAGCTTAAAAGAAGGAAAGGTCATAATAACTGAATAAAAAGGCACATTAGTGTCTTTTTATTATGTATATAATTTTAAATATTAAATAGAAAATATGAGTAAATTAAAAAAAGTTTTGCAAGAATATAAGTAAATGTGTATAAACATGTTAAGAAGTAAAGTAAACATATTAGAAATGGGGAACGATTTTGCTTTTTTAGATAGACAAAAAATAATAACAATAGATAAAAGAGATTATTATTTTATCATAGAAAGTTAAGAAGAGTAGTTGTTATAGAATTAAAATTAGATGAATTTAAACCAGAGTATAAAGGTCAAGTAGAATTATATTTAAAATGGATTGATACATATGAAAGTGCAGAAGGTGAAAAATCACCAGTAGCAATAATATTATGTGCAACTAAAAGTGATATGATGACAGAACTATTGGAATTAAGTAATAGTGGAATACATGTAGCACAATATCTTACAAATTATGTCCCTAAAGAGTTATTAGAAGAGAAATTTTTATCTAGCATAGGAAATACAAAAATACAATTAGAACAAAGATATAAACACGAAGAAAAAGATTAAATAAATATCTCCCTACTTAGCCAGAAGTATATATAATAAAGGGGAATTATAGTTTAAACTATAATTCCCTAAAACTAATTAATGTTAAATTTTTCTTTATATTTTAATATTTTTTGCTTTCTTAATTCATTAGATTTCCTAAGTTTTTCTATTTGACTATCATATAATTTACATAAGCTATCTATTTGTTCAGAAGATAAATCTTCTTCTTTTATTTGCCCACTACGGTATTTTTTTTGTAATTTTAAAAGCATAGTTTCAGCATCTTCTATTTTCGAAATATACTTTTTAAATTCAATTTCATTATTTTTTATAGTCTCAGTATCATTATTATATGTATTTGAATCATTATCTAGAGGCATTTTCTTATTAAATAAATTTTTAAAAAATAGTTTTATTTTATAAATTATACCTTTTTCATCTAATGCTATTAAACCTTTTTCTTGTGTATTATTGTTCATATATCTTCCTCCATTATTCATATACTTCAATTTCAGATTATCTTTGTTGTCCATCAATTAGTTGTTCTAGTTGTTCGATTTCTTTTGTTATAGTTTTCTCATCCTTTTCTAATTTTGATAGTTCATCTTCTCTTTTTTCCAAAGGACTTTTCGTTGCAGTGAGTATACTAATTAATTCAGCTGGTTCTATAACTCTATCTTTTAATCGTTTTTCTATAGTATAAGGTGCCATATAACTTAATAAAGCTCTTGAAGGTTCTTCGCCGAATAGATCTATTAATTTTTTTAGATTATCTATACCACCAAAATATGAAATTACATCAGGTGCAAGAATAGTTAGAAAATGAGGTAATCCTCGTTGTTCATTTTCTTGTTTTTCTTTTATGATTCTTTGCTTTTCATACATTTCTTCAAAATACTTTTTTGTAGTTTCTACACTTGAAAATTTATTCCTTAATTCCATTGCCTCTTTATTTGATTCATCATATGTAGATAATACATCAGATAAAATAGATTGAACAATTGGCATCATTTCATTATCTGGTCCAATTTCTCTAGTGATAAATTTAATATATGCATTTAAGTCTTCTATATCATAATAAAGACCTAACTCATCATACGAAAGTCTATCAACATTTGGATGTTCATTATCTATTATTATTTCTCCGTTTTGCTTTCTATATGTTTGTTTCTCATTTTCTAATTCTTGATATTTTCCATCTTCATCAGTTATATACGGACCACTTTCTCCGTATATAACTACTTCTAAACTGTCATTTTCTCCAAGATATTCCATTATTTTAGAAATATCCATATCTGCCGAACGCCAATCTAAATCTTTAATGCAATCTATTAGATTTTTTTCATCATTTTCTATAAATCTATTTTCATAGTCTGGAATTATTAATTTAGCTAATTTAATAAATTTATCATTATCTTTTCCATTATATTTGATAGTCCAATCAGCAAACCAACTCATATGTATTTCCTCCATATTTTTTATTTTCAATATTTTATCATAAAAGAATTTTTTATGCAATGATTTTTGAGTAAATTTTTGATTTATTATGTGAGTTATTTATTCCTCAAAATCCACTCTTAAACTTCATTTTCAGTAAGTGTTCCTTTTTTCATTAAGTTGATTTTTTATTTAAAATGTTTTTTATAATTTTCAAAATCTTGGGCAAGTTTTTTATTATTTATATCTTTTCTAACTTGTATAAATTTTTGTTGATATGTTCTTCTATATTATCCCATAGCCTTATTTTGTTTTAATTCAAATTCATAGTTTTTATCTAAATCCAAACTATAAGCATAAAAGAAAGTTTTATTTGCTATTTTGTAGTTGGGTAAATCAGTATTTGGAAATTTTAATAATAATAGTTCAGATTTTTCGTGAAATGGAAAGTACATACTATCATGATGTTTTAAACCTCTATCAGTTAATTCATTTCTTTATAATATATATACTAATTTATTATCAAAATCTAAATGGAAAAAATACTTTTGAAGAAAATATAAGTAAAGTGATCTTAAATGGAAACGAAGTAGAAAATCATATTAAATTAGATAAAAATAGAAACACCTATTAAATAGAAGTTATTTTGTAAAAAATAATTTCTATTTAATGGTATATTCATCAATAAAAATTATACTTAATTTATAATTTAAAAGTAAATATTACAATTATGTTACATTCTAAATATATATTGAAAAAGAAAAATGTCTATGTTAGAATAAACGTAAACAAGTAAAGTAAAAATTACATAATCAGAAAATGAAAGAGAGGAGTATAAATGAAGGAACAAACGAAAAAAAGAGGAATAAAAGGTATTACATTAATAGCATTAGTTATAACAACCATATTCTCTTATGACGAAAAATTAAAAAGTAGTAATAACAAGGGTTTCCTCCTAGTAACAAT
>CANPZA010000025.1 GCA_947588915.1 uncultured Clostridia bacterium | reverse complement strand
TTATGGTAGGAGATGTTAAACAAAGTATATATAAATTTAGACAAGCAATGCCAGAATTATTTTTAAATAAATATGAAACTTATCAAAAAAAGGAAACAAAAAGTAAGCAAGAAGATTTAAAAATACAATTATTTAAAAACTTTAGAAGTAAAAAAAATATACTGGAATTTACCAATATTGTTTTTGAAAACATAATGAGCAAGAAATTAGGTGATATAAAATATAATAAAGAAGAATATTTAAATTTAGGAGCAGATTATGAAGAAATAGATCAAAATGAAAACATTGAAATTAATATTATAGATTCTAAAGTAGAAGATGAAGAAAATAGTCAAGAACAAGTAGATAAGATAGAAATTTATGAACAAGAAGAAAATATGTTAGATATCGAATTAGAGGCTAAATTTGTGGCAAATAAAATTAAAAAACTAATAGAAAGTAAATTCCAAGTTTGGGATAAAAAACAAGAAAAATATAGAGATATTACATATAAAGATATTGTTATATTACTTAGAAGCACATCAAATACAGCACCAGTATATGAACAAGAAATATTAAATTTACAAATGCCAGTATTTTCAGATAGTTCACAACAATATCTAGATACAATAGAAATTCAAACAATAATGAGTTTATTAAAAATTATAGATAATCCTATACAAGACATACCACTTGTTGCAGTTATGAGGTCTAATATTGGTAAATTTACAGATGATGAGTTGATAAAAATACGTTTGGCAGATAAATATGATAATTTTTATAACTGTATTCAAAAAGCAAGAATATCTGTTGATAGTAAATTAAGAAAAAAAATAGAAGAATTCTTAAATAATTTAGAACAATGGAGAAAGGAACAAGAATATCTAGCATTAGATGAATTGATTTGGAAAATATATTCTGATACAGGATATTACAATTATGTTGGTTTAATGCCAAATGGAAATCTAAGACAAGCAAACCTTCAGATGCTATTTGAAAGAGCTAAGCAGTATGAGACAGCTAGTTTTAAGGGATTATATAATTTTATCAATTTTATAGAAAGATTAAGGTTAAGTAGTAAAGATATGGGTGCTGCAAAAATAATTGGAGAAAATGATAATGTAATTAGAATCATGAGTATTCATAAAAGTAAAGGATTAGAGTTCCCAGTAGTATTTTTATCAAGTACAGGTAAACAATTTAACCTTACTGATTTAAATAAAAATTTAATACTACATGAAAAATTAGGCATTGGTGTTAAATATATTGATTATGAAAGACAAGTTCAATATGATACTTTAAGTAAGCTAGCTATAAGAGAAAAAGTATTCCAAGAAAATTTGTCAGAAGAGATGAGAATACTTTATGTTGCTCTAACTAGAGCAAAGGAAAAATTGTTTATTACAGGAATTAAAAAAGATTATAAAAAACAAATAGAAAAGTTAGAAAATCAAATAGAAAGATATAAAAAACAAGATGATAAAATTAATCCTATTTTAGTTAAAAAATATATTAAATTTATTGACTGGATTTTATTAGTGTATTTTTATGAAAAATCCAATATAGAGAAATTTACTCAAATGAATATATATAATAGAAATCAAGCATTAGAGTTTTGTGAAAAAATAGAAAGAAAAGAAAAAGATATAATAAAAACAATGGATAAAGAAGTAGTGGATGAACAAAAAATTCAACAAATAGCGGGAATTTTAGATGCAAAATATAAATATGAATTATCTACAAAAATACCAACAAAAACATCTGTTACAAAATTAAAACAAAAAGAAGAAAAAATTGAAATAAATTTTGTTCCACCTAAATTTATGAAAAAGGAGGAAGATACAAAACTAACATCTGCTCAAAGGGGAACACTTTTACATCTTTGTATGCAAAAATTAGATATAAATAAAACTTATGATATAGTCAAAATAGAAGAATTAATTAAGAGTTTAGTTGAAAAAGAAATTATAACTGAGATAGAAGCAAATAATATTAACCAAAAAGCAATTTTAGAATTTACAAAATCAAGTATTTTTCAGGAGATGAAAGAAGCAAAGGAAATATTTAGAGAAAAACCATTTTATATTACTATTCCTGCAAAAGAAATATATGATGAAGAAACTGATGAAACTTTACTAGTACAAGGTATTATAGATTTATATTATATAAATAAAGATAATGAAATTGTATTGGTTGATTACAAAACAGATTTTGTACAAACAGAAAAAGAGTTAATAGATAAATATAAAACACAGTTGAATTTGTATAAAAAAGCACTAGAAGAAGCATTGAAGCAAGATGTTAAATATGTATATATTTATTCAACTTGTTTGAAAAAGGGAATAAGAATATAGCTCAATTTGTAAAATTCATAAATATTTGGTATAATAGTATAAGTTAATAAAAGGAAATGAGGAAATAAAATGAAAAAAATATTATTATGGGTGTTAATGTTAATAGGAATGTTTATATTATCAGATTTTCTTATTGCTGTTGGATTAAATTCTACTTATAAAGATATTATAAGGCAAGATGAAAATACGAATGTATCAGTTTACCAAGCAGAAGCGACATATGTAAATGGCAGAATAAGAGGAATTATAAAAGATACACAGAGCATTAATAATAAATATTTGGAAATAGAACTATATTCTAAGAGAGATGTATTAATGGGAAGAAGATATATAGAAATTAAAAATGAAGTTACTGATCAACCTTTTGAAGTTCTTTTTAGAGCAAAAGATGTAGAATATTATAGTATAGGTACAGTTGATGAGAAAAAAGAAGGTCCAGAATTTGAAATTTTACCTAAAGAATTAACAAGAACAGATATAATAGTTGCAACAGCATTAACATTTTTAATATTTTGGGGTTAGAAAAAAATAATCTTATGCATAAGGCATAGGATTATTTTTTGCATTACAATTGTATTACAAGGACATTATATTTATATTACATAAATAAAAAGCATTGAAAAAATAAAGTTTATGTGATATAAATATGTAAAAGAATAACAACATGATTACATAATGGCAAATCTGTATAAACTACAAATGAAGGAGAGAAAAGAATGAAACAAAAAAACAAAGGTATAACACTAATTGCATTAGTAATAACAATAATTGTGCTTTTAATATTAGCAACAATATCAATTGCAACATTAACAGGAGATGAAGGAATATTAACACAAGCAACAAGAGCAGGAGAAGAAACAGAAAAAGGGCGAGAAAAAGAAATAGTAGAATTATCATATACAAATGCTTGTACAAATGGAGATGTAACTAAAAAGACTTTAGAGGAAGAAGTAAAAAAATACGATAGTGGTGCAACTGTAACACCAAAAGGAAAAAATTTTGAAATAAAATTTTCAAGTGGAAATATATATACAGTAATTAAAGGTGGAACTATACAGAACGGCTCAGTAGTAACAGCAGAAGAAGTAAATGCAAAAATAGGACAAGTAGTAGATTATCAAGAAAGTGAAACTTTAAGTGATAAAATAAAACAACAAATAGGAGGATGGAGAATATTTTATGCAAGTGATGATGAGATGTTTTTAATATCATCAGGTACAATATCATCAAGTGATGCATTTGCAGGTAATAGTGGAATACCATTAACTTCTAAAAAAAATAAAGTTTATACTGGAGCAAAAGATGTATTTGCAACAGATTATGGAGCAAGATATAATAGTATGTGGAAGGAAAAAGGTTCTACAAATGATGCAGTTAGTTCAAAATCAACAGCATATTTGTGTGATCCAGCAAACTGGATAGACTATGTAGGAAAAGATGCACCAGAAGGAACATATGCGGTAGGAGGACCAACAAAAGAATTATTAGTAAGATCATGGGTAGCAAGTGGGCAAGCAGAAGGAGAAAAAGAAGAAGAATTAAAGACAATACTAGAAGACACAACAGTATCAGCTGATGGTTACGTGTATAATAAACCAACTTGTTTATGTGATGGTAATCCGATAAAAAATACAATATTACCAAATACAAAAAATAAAAATGAAGGATTGTATTGTGGCGGAGTATCTTACTGGCTGGCTTCACCCGCTAATGCCTCTAACGGCGTGTGCGGTGTTAGCCAGTACGGGGGTGTTGACTGGTTTTACTGTGACAGAGATGGTCGTGGAGTCCGTCCATTAGTTTCAATCCCAATGACTAATATCCAAATAGATGAAAATGGAACTATAAGAATAACTAATTAATATGGAAAAGATTTAAAAAAAGTTTACATTATAGATTTTTTGGATAAACTACAAATGAAGAAGATGAATTGTAAAAAATAATAACAATTTCATCTTTTTTTGATTTTATAATGAAAATTAAAATTTTAAAATTAAGAGAAAGATTTAATGATGAAAAAAACAGGAATAGAATATATAAGACATGGAATTATTATATTCAAAAATTAGTATTAACAAAACAAAAGAAAAATCATTTGAATAAATATGAAAGGATGAGATTAAACTATTTGAAAGAACATAAAAAAGTAGAATATACAATAATGTTTATGGAAAATATACTAATACAACATTAAAAAGAAATATAAGAAACAGAGGCTAAAAAAATTAATCAAATTATTGAATACTTGAAAGTTAAAAGAAATTTGCCCGAAGGTATGAAAAATATTGATATACTTTATTGGGTAGGAACTATGAATGCAATTAAGCAACAAGAATAGGAGATAATAATAAATGAATTAATATATGTATGAAAATTTGTAGATTTAATGGAAAAAAATTGAATTTTATGATATATTATTAGCTAATAAAATAAAAGATGTAATTTGGCAAACATTATTTGTTAAATTAGAAAGAAGGTAAAATGGATAATAAAATAGATATTAATAAATATAAATCATTATTAGAAAATATTAAGCAAGAAGTATTAAATGCTCAATATAAAGCAATTTATGCAGTAAACAAGGAATTAATGTTTATGTATTGGCATATTGGAAAAATTATTTTAGAGAATAGTCAATGGGGAAATAAATTTATAGATAATTTATCAATAGATTTAAAAATAGAATTTCCTGAAATAAAAGGATTTTCAGTAAGAAATTTAAAGTATATGAGAAAATTTGCGAAAGATTATCCGGATTTTAAATTTGTGCAAGAGGTTCTTGCACAAATTACATGGTACCATAATATTATTCTAATGGATAAAATAGTTGACATTGAAGAAAGAAAATGGTATATAAAAGAAATTATACAAAATGGTTGGTCTTCAAATATGTTAAAAATGCAAATTGATGGTAAAGTTTATGAAAGACAAGCATTAGCAGAAAAAATAACAAATTTTGATTTAACATTACCAAGTGTACAAAGTGATTTAGCTACTCAAACTATGAAAGATCCATACTTATTTGATTTTATTTCTATAAAAGGAAAAGCTAAGGAGGTACAAATAGAAAATGCAATGATAAATAGAATAAAGGATGTTTTAATAGAGTTAGGAAAAGGATTTGCATTTGTTGGGAGTGAATATAAATTAGAAGTTGGAGGAAAAGAATATTTTATTGATTTACTTTTTTATCATTTAAAATTAAAATGTTATATAGTAGTTGAATTGAAAGCAAGAGAATTTGAACCAACAGATGCAGGACAACTTAATTTTTATTTATCAGTAGTAGATGATTTGGTAAAAGATAAAGATGATAATACAACTATTGGATTATTACTATGTAAAGGAAAAGATAACTTTACAGCAGAATATGCTTTAAAAGATATAAATAAACCTATCGGAGTTAGTGAATATAAATTATTAGAAGATATGCCAGAATATTTACAATCTCAATTACCTAGAGCAGAAGATATTGAATTGCACATAAAAGATATTGAAAAAATTTGACAATAGTGAAGATAAATAGAGTAATTAATCATAAATTCATTTTCAGTAAGTTTTTCTTTTTTTATAAGGAGTATAACACATTGAATAACTATTTCTCGTATAGAAGATTTTTTAAATACAATAAATAAAAGAACTACACAGGAGAAAGTAGTTCTTCATATGCTTAAAAGAAAATTAGAATATTAGATTATATCTTTGGATTAACATACAAAGTTTTATTATTACTATAAATAACCATACCAGGTTTTGAAGAATGAGGTTTTCTAACATATTTAACTTCACAAATATCAACAGGAACATTTGAAGAAAACTTAGCTTTGCTATGAAATGCTACTATTTGAGAACATTTTATAAGAACATCATCACTTGGAACATTATTATTTAATTGTAGAATAGCATGACTTCCATGAATATCTTTAGTATGGAACCAAAGATCAGATTTTTTAGCAAACTTTAAAGTTAAATAATCATTTTCCTTATTGTTCCTTCCAACTAGTAAAGTAAATTCACCAACCTTATATTTCAAAGGATTAAAAGAAACATTTTTATTTTTAGTAAGAGAAGATTTTTTGATTTTCTCTTTTTTTCTTTTTTTATAATTATCCATCTTTTCTTTAAAAATTACATTTTCATAAATTTCATCAAAAACCTCTGAAACATCTTCTAAGCAAGTAGCTTCTTCCAATTCATAAACTATACTTTCAATATAATCTAATTCTTGTAAAGTTTCTTGCTTTTGCATAGTCACAATATCTAAAGCATTTTTTAATTTATGATATTTTTTAAAAAAATGTTTAGCATTAATAGAAGGTGAAAATCTACTATCTAAAGGTATAATTATTTTTTTATTATTATCATAATAATTTTCAAGCTCAATTTCCTTTACATTTACATTATTAATTTTATAAAGGTTTGAATTAATAAGTTCACCATACAATTTATATTTATCCATATCATTACAATCAGAAAGTTTTTCATCTATATTTATAAGTCTTTTTTGATATTTCTTTAAAACACCTAAAATCATTTTTAATACACTATCACGATAATTTATAAATTCTTCAGAGGTTTCTTTTTCATAATAAAAGTCATCAATAAAGAAATTTAAATAAAAGAGAGTATTCAGTTTGTTGTCTGATTTAACTAAAAAATAATCTTTCTTTTTAGAATCAATTATTTGAAAATTTAATAAATTAGTATCTACTATATAAGAAATATCTCTTATATAATTATATAATTTTTCTAAATCATTTTTATTATCTAGAGAAATATTAAGAAGTTTAATAGATGAATCAATAAATGATTTGCTAATACCATTAAAAGAGTTAGCTATATCATAATTCAAAGAAAATTTTTCATAAAAATCCTCAAAATCTTTGCAATCTAAAAAATTATATTTATTAGATTTAGGAAATACATATTTAGCATGAGGAACTATACTTCTTAAACTTTCCTCATTATTTATATGTCTTAGGCTATCTATAATGTAATTTTGTTCATCTAAAAGTATAATATTACAATGTTTTCCCATAAGTTCAATAATAAGTTTTTTAGATATAATATCATCTATATCATCAAAACCTTCAAAATCTATAATAACTAATCTTTCTAAATTATTTGTGATAACATTTTTAATATGCATACCTAATAAGTGTTTTCTAAGTACCATACAAAAATTAGGTGCAACTTTTGGATTACTTCTTGTATGTGTAGTTAAATTTATTCTATAATTTTGAGAATCTATACAAATATTTAATAAATAATTTTTACCATCCAAATAAAGTCCTAATAAAACAGTATTTGAATTAGGTTGAAAAATCTTATCAATTCTTGCACCACGTAAATTCTGTAATTCTAATGCAATAGCCTTAGTTACAATTCCATCAAACGCCATAATTAACTCCTTTCGATATGCCTAATATTATAACACACAATAATAAATAAAAAAAGCTATTGATAAAAAGATTTGAAAAGTATATAATTAATATAGATTAAACGAAAGAAAGGAAAAAAAGTATGGAACAAGATAAAGATAAAAAATTAGAAGAATTAATAAATAATATACCTGCAACGCCAGAAAACACAGAGATTATTGAAAAAATAAGAAAAGATATAGAAAATAAGGATTATATGTCAGCATTAGAAAAAATAGAACAATTAAAACCAAAAAGAAAAAAGATAAAAATAGAAAAAATTGAAAAAGAGCAAGAAGATATAGACCAAAGCATGGAAGAAGATATGGATGATGATGAAGAATATGAAGAAAAAGATAATTATGAAACATATCAATCAGATATATCAAGTATGTTTCCAAAAAAATTAAGTGACAAAAATCTGGAAAGAAAATATATTGGTTTATTACTAACAGATCCAAGATATATAGTTAAATATTTTTATTTATATGATGAATGTTACTTTGAAGATCCTGAAATGTTAAATATATATAAAAGTGTATTATTTACAGAAGGAGGAGCATATTCTTCAGAAATAGCTAAAAAAGATTTTAATTTTTCAAGAGACTCAGAAAAAGTATATGAACTAAAAAATACTTTAAGGAATGAAGTAAAAAACAAAAACTATAGTATGGAAAAAATATATATGGACTTAAAAAAGTTGTTTATTTTAAGGAAAAATTATTTAGACATACCAATTCAAGATATACAAGATAGAGTTGTAGAAATAAAAGATTATGAATTATATGATAAAATGTCAGCAGAAGAAGTAGAATCCGCAGTTGTACAAGTAAATGACACAGGAAAATTTAAAAGAGCGATATTAAACAAAAATTTATCTGAATTCTTAAAATTAGGTGATAATAATTTAACAAATGGTCTAGACTTACCTTTTCCAATCTTGACACAAGTATTTAAAGGAATAAGAAAAGGAGAAACAATGGCATATGCTATGCCATCAAATGCAGGTAAAAGTAGATTTACTATTAATTTAGCAGCACATACATCATTAATTTATAATAAAAAAGTATTAATAATATCAAATGAAATGTCAGAAGATAAGATGAGATTATGTTTGATAACAACAATTTTAAATAATAAGAAAATACAAAAATTATATGGAAAGCAAATATCTAAAACAGAAGGGGAGTTATTAGAATTCAAATTCAGACCTGATGACCCTAAAAAAGTAAAAACAGATGAAGATGGGTTTGTAGTTAAAGAAGAAAAGGAAAAACAATCTGATTTTGCAAAAAGACTTTTAAAAGTTTCAACAGAATTTAGAGATATAATAGAGATTACTGATTGGGCAAATAAACAAATTAATAATTCATTATATTTTATAAATATAACAGATCATACTAATGATGAATTAAGAAAAGTAATAATAAATTATTATTATAAAGAACATATAGAATATGTATTTTATGATACATTAAAAACAGATACAGCAAATATAGGAATAGGAGAAGAACTTAAAAAAACAGCAACTATACTTTCTAATATTGCACAAAATTTTGGTATTTTTATTTGTTCAACTTTGCAATTAGCAGAGAGTGATACATTACCTGTAAATTTAAATGTAAATGATTTAGCAGTAAGTAGAACTGTAAAAGAAGTGTTAGATACATTAACATTAATGAAACAAATTAATCGAGATACACTTGATAATTATGAATACTCATTAGAAGAAGTAGATACAAAATTCTATAATCTAGAAAAATCAAAAAATCCTGATATAAGATATTATGCTTGTGTAGTTGATAAAAATAGAGCAGGTGCAAAACCAACTTTAGTTTTCAGATTAAACTTAGCATATAATATATGGGAAGAACTTCGGATACTTAAGATTAAAGCAAGATAAATTTGTTTTACGTAAAGATTAGTTTGTAATGGATTAATAAGATAGATATTAAATCATTTTTCAGTCAGAAAGTGTAGGGTAGTATTATTATAATGACCAGTAGCTTTAAGCTCTACTTTGATATTGTATAATGAATTAGAAAAATTCATTAAAGAATTGTATAGAGATTCAAAAACATCTAAATTGTTTGTTAATTTTTCAATTAATATTTCACCATCAGAATTCATAGCGAAACAATCATGTTTATCTTTTGCAACATCTATTCCAACATAGAGAATAATAAAATTCATTTACAAAAAATTTTAGACAATGTGATTTATGAAATATTTGTCTAAAGTAAATTCATTCAATATTAAATAGCAGGTGTTATCTAACTAATTAACAATTAAACAAACATCTGTGATTAGAGTCTATTAATGTAATCATCAAAGCGATAATAATTTGGACTAATTCACAGTGTCTATGTAGATATTATACAACGGATTTAAGAATAAGAAAATGTATAATGGACTACATTGTTCATTATATAAGTAATTTGCAAAAATTAACATAAAATGATATAATTAAGATGTATTCAAAAGAATGCATTTACACGTTCAAACAAAAAATTTTAGTAAAATTTTAAGGAGGAAACAACTATGAGAAATGCAACGGTTATGAACGGTGTTCAGGGAATCCAGAAGGTTTTAGAAGAATATCTGGGAAAACGGAAGGCAGCAAAGGTTGCTGTAGAGATTTCTGTAGCAATGCAGGGAGAAACTCAGCACACACACAGCGGAGAAGTTTTTTTCATCCATAAGGATGAGGCAGGAAAACTTGTGCTTACGATGAAATCTACGATCAAGGAGGATGTTCAGGCAATTCTGAACTCTTATCTTGAAGAAGATGAGGCTCAGGAGTGCATCGAACAGATTATGGCATGCAAAACAAAAGCTACAGAGTTTGAGACTATTAAGATACCTGGATCTGACAGCCCTGTTTATGTAGAATTGCTGAAGCACAAACCTGCGAACATCGCAGAAGCGACATTTATTGATAATCTCAAAAAGGCTATCAGTAGATCATCAGTCAAAGAATTCGAAGTTTTTGTCAATGATCCATCAATGGATAATGGCAAGCTCCAGTTCGTTCCTGGCTTCCGACCTGCTGAGGGTTATTCTTATAATGAGATGGAAGAACTCGCAAAGGAAAACGGCCTTAGACTTGGAACAAAGCATGAGTATATTCTGTTTTTGGGATGGCTTATCAACAGCCTGATTAAAAAAGGCTGGTCTAAGGAGCTTGCATGGAAGGCAGTATGTACTGACTCAAGAGATTTGGGACATTACTCCAATTCAGCAGAGGCTAGAGGTTACTACTTTGAGCCAACAGGCTCCAGAATGATTGAAGGTAAATGCGATCTTGCAAATACTTATAAGATTCTTGCAAGAGATGAAGAAGCTGGTGGTTTCTGGCATGCTGGTGGTTGCTACTTATGCAGAAGTTACGACGTTCCGCTCGCCGATCTTCGTTCCTGCTCCAGTTATAATCTTCTCAATAGCGATGGCGTTGGTTGGTTTGTGCGTTAAGTAGCACTGCCCACTGATACTGAACCTGAACGATAGAGTTCTCTAATTTAGAGGGCTCTATTTTATGTACGACAGGAATGTTATTTGACTAATCAGTGAAAGTCCATTGTGGAGGTATATATCGCAACCACATAGAGAAACACAAGCTATCCATTGTGAAGTGGAAGTGAAGGAAGTGTGTATCAAAATCTTGGCTCGATGATAATAATGAAAAGATTGAAAAATGGCACAAACGAAAAAATTCAAGCAAAATAAATTTGACAACTAATTTTATATATGTTAAAATAACAAATGCGCTAAATGTAAAAAGCCAACACTAAATTTGTGTTGTCTTTTTATGTGCAAAGGAGGAAGAAAATTGGAAAAAGAAGAAAACATATTAGGAACTGAAAAAATAGGAAAATTAATTATAAAATTCTCAATACCTTGTATTATCTCATTACTTGTAAATTCATTATATAACATAGTAGACCAAATTTTTATTGGTCATGGAGTAGGATATTTAGGAAATGGTGCAACAAATGTAGTATTCCCAATAACTATGATTTGCTTAGCATTTAGTTTGATGTTAGGTGATGGAACGGCAAGTTATTTAAGTTTAAAATTAGGTGAAAAGAAGAAGGAAAATGCAGCAAAAGGTGTAGGAAATGGTATAATATTATCTATAATAATATCAATAATATTTTGTATATTCTCATTAATATTTTTACCACAATTATTAAATATATTTGGATGTACAGATAATTTAAGACAATATGCTTTAAGTTATGGTGGAATCATTGCAATGGGATTACCATTTATGATGATAGGAACTACATTAAATTCTATAATAAGAGCAGATGGAAGTCCTAATTATGCTATGACAACAATGGTTATGGGTGCAGTTTTAAATACTATTTTAGATCCAATACTTATATTTATATTTAAAATGGGTGTAGAAGGAGCAGCAATTGCAACTATATTTAGTCAATTTGTTACTTTTATATTTAATATAATTTATATTAGAAAATTTAAATCAATTGAGGTTAAAAGAGAAATTTTCAAGATAAAATTTAATGTCGTAAGAAGAATATTAACACTAGGAATTAGTAGTTTTATTACACAAATGAGTTTTGTTTTTGTAGTAGCAGTTGAAAATAATTTATTGGGTAAATATGGAGCAGATAGTAAATTTGGTTCTGAAATACCAATTACTGTACTTGGAATTGTTATGAAAATAAGTCAAATTTTGAATAGTATAATTATTGGAATTGTAGCAGGAGCACAACCAATATTTGGTTATAATTATGGAGCAAGAAAATTTGATAGAGTAAAATCTACACTAAAAAGAGTTTTGGGATTAGGTGTTATAATTAGCACAATTGCATTTATTTTATTCCAAACTATACCAGATAAATTAATTTCAATATTTGGAAGCGGAGATCAAAACTATATGGAATTTGCATGTTTAGCATTTAGAATATATTTATTGTTATGTATTTGCAATGGTATACAAATTCCATCAGGAATTTTCTTCCAAGCAATTGGAAAAAGTATAAAAAGTGCAGCATTATCATTATCAAGGCAGATATTATTTTTAATACCATCTATGATAATATTAAGTAGTATATTTGGTCTTAATGGAATTTTATATGCAGGTCCAGTTGCAGATGGTTTAGCATTTATTATAGCTGGAATATTACTAATATTAGAAGTGAAATTCTTAAAACAAGGAAATAATAAAAGTGAAGCTTTGATAGATGATACAAGTACTAGTAATAAATTAAATAAGCAAATAGTTATTACAATTTCAAGAGAATATGGTTCAGGTGGAAGATATATTGGAAGATTAATTGCTGATAAATTAGGAATTAAGTTTTATGATAAAGAATTTATAGAAAAAGTTGCAAAACAAACAGGGCTATCAGAAGAATACATAGAAAATAATGAACAAAAAAGAAATGCTTTAGCTAGTTTAAATAATGGATATTATTTCGGACTTAATAATTCAGATGAATTATTTATTGCAGAATCAAAATTAATTAAAGAAGTAGCTAATAAAGAATCTTGCGTTATTATTGGTAGATGTGCAGATTTTATATTAAGAGATAAAGAAAATGTTATTAAAGTATTTGTATATAGTAATATGGAAAACAAAGTAAAAAGAGCAATTGAATTTTATGGATATGATAAAGATAAAGCAGAAAAAGAAATTAA
This sequence comes from uncultured Clostridia bacterium, assembly GCA_947588915.1. The sequence continues at coordinate 2,011 of CANPZA010000025.1, read as the reverse complement.
GCAAATAAATAAATTAAGAGCAAATCACTATAAATATTACACAGAAAAACAATGGGGAGATCATTCTAATTATGATATTTGTATTAATAGTGATATTTTAGGAGTTGAAAAGTCAGCAGATTTAATTTGTGAAATTGTAAAAGAAAAAGAATTAGTAATGTAAGAATATAATAAAATGAGTAATTATAATATTGATAATTGCTCATTTTTATGTCAGAATTTAAAAAATTAAGTCGAGAAGCCCCACTTCTTAAATAATTGTAGTATGTCACATGCATAAGGATGTATTAATAAGGCAGAAAAAGCATATAATTCCAAAATTTAAATAAAAAACAAAAAAACAATTGACATAAACTAAAAAAGGATGTAAACTTGTAATACGATGTATACTTTGTTAACATTGAATATAATAATTTAATGTAGGAGGAATTAATTATGGGAGAAAAATGTCGGTTATATGCTGATATAATGGCAATGAATGATGGAGTTACAGGTTCACTCCATTTAGTAACAGTTAAATTTCCTGATGCTGAAACAGTACCATTTGTTGTAGACTGTGGATTGTTTCAAGAAAAGGAATATGAAAAACTAAATAGTGAATTGCTTTTTAAAGCAGAAAATATTGAATTTTGCTTGGTAACTCATGTTCATGTTGACCATATAGGAAGATTACCATATATGGCTAAAAAAGGATTTTACAAATCAATTTATGCAACAGAAACAACTTGCAAATTATTACCATTAGCTTTAAATGATAGTTTCAAAGTATTAAGTCCAACATCTAAAAGGAAAAATGTTAAATGCTTATATTCTGATATAGATGTAGACAGAACATTAAAACTTTTAAAACCATGTAAATACAATGAAACAATCAATGTTCATAAGAACATTAAAGTTACATTTCTGAAAAATGGTCATCTTGTTGGAGCAGCACTAATTCTTGTGCAAATTAGCTATCCAGGATATGAAGATATTAATATATTATTTACCGGAGATTATAACAATAAAAACATATTTTTTGATGTTGATCCAATTCCACGGTGGATTTTGGAATTACCATTAACAGTAATTCAAGAATCAACTTATGGTAATATGAATTCAAATGAAATTCATAAATGTTTTAAAGATAACATTCAAAAACGTTTAAATAATGATGGTACAGTACTTGCATTAGTATTTTCATTAGGAAGAGCACAAGAAATTTTGTATGAATTAAAAAACATGCAAAAAAGTGGAGAATTAGATGTGCAAATACCAATCTATTTTGATGGAAAGTTAGCAATTAGATATACTGATTTATACATTAAAGATGGATTGGATATTAGACAAGAGATGAGAGATTTTTTGCCTGAAAATTTAACATTTGTTGATAAAGCGATTAGATGTGATGTATTACAAGATATAAATAAGAAGATAATTCTTACAACCTCTGGAATGGGATCATATGGTCCTGCACAAATATATATACCAGAATATATTTCCAGAGAAAATACGTTAATACAGTTCACAGGCTATACTGCTGAAGGGACAATGGGAAACAGGTTAAAAAACACTGACTTTGGTGAGATGGTAGAAGTAGGAGGTGTAATTAGAAAAAAATTAGCAGATGTTCAATATACAACTGAATATTCTGCTCATGCAAAAGCTGATGAAATGATTAAGTTTCTACAAGATTTTAAAAATCTAAAATTAGTTTTGGTAAATCATGGTCAACCTGATACAAGAAACATTTTTGCAGAGAGAATCGTTAATGAAGTGGAAACCAAAAGAGTAGGATTACTCGGGAGAGAATATTTTTTCAGAGTTAATTCTTATGGTTTAATGAAAACATTATCGACAAAATTTAAATAATAATTCCATGTATCTTGTAAGATATAAAAGGAGGTAAATTATGACAAATAACGAGTATAAGGAAAGACGGAAGATCTATAATTTATCGGAAAATAAAGATAAGGAAACAGTAGAACATGCAAAAACAAAATTAAAACCTAATGTAGTGGAAGAATATGGT
>CANPZA010000024.1 GCA_947588915.1 uncultured Clostridia bacterium | reverse complement strand
TCAGTATAATCTGATGCCATATTTGATACATATGCTTCTATGCTATGAGTCAAAACATCCATCCCTGTATCTGCTGTTACTGATTTTGGTAAACTCATAACTAAATCAGGATCAATAATTGCAACATCTGGTGTCAATTCGTAATCTGCAAGCGGATATTTTTTATTTTTTTCTTTGTCTGTTATAACTGCAAATGAGGTTACTTCAGAACCTGTTCCTGATGTCGTTGGAATAGCTACCATTTTACATTTTGTACCTAGCTTTGGAAATTTATAAGTACGTTTTCTTATATCCATAAATTTTAATTTTAATCCTTCTACATCTGCATCTGGATTTTCATAAAATAACCACATACCTTTTGCAGCATCAATTGGACTTCCTCCACCTAAAGCAATAATAACATCTGGTTTAAAACTTTGCATTGCAGCTACTCCTTTTTTTATTGTATCAAATGATGGATCTGATTCAACATCACTAAAGATTTCACAATGCACATGTTTTGATCTTTTTCGTATATGATACAAAATCCTATCTACATAACCAAATTTTATCATTGATTCATCTGTTACTATAAATGCTCTCTCTATGTCTGGCATTTTTTCTAAATATTGGATGGAACCTGCTTCAAAATATATTTTCTCTGGAATCTTAAACCATTGCATATTAACTCTCCTCCTTGCGACTCTTTTTATATTAATTAAGTTTACAGATGATACATTTGCTGTTGTTGAATTACCTCCAAATGAACCACATCCTAAAGTTAGTGATGGCATATTAGTATTATATATATCACCTATAGCTCCATGTGTTGATGGAGAATTTACAATAATTCTTCCTGCTTTCATAGTTTTAGAAAATCTTAAAGTTACTTCTTTATTTTCTGAATGTATTACTGCTGAATGTCCGAAGCCCTCCAAATTCTATTAACTTCTCTGATTTTTCAATTCCTTCATCTTCATTTTCTACTATATAATAAGTAAGTATTGGACTTAATTTTTCTTTTGAAAATGGATAATCTCTACCTATTCCTTCTTCACTCACTACTATTACTTTTGTATCCTCTGGAACTTCAAATCCAGCATTTTTTGCAATTACATATGGAGATTGTCCTGGTATATTTGATTTTAATTTGTAACCATTTTCTTCTGTATATTCAAACATATTATCTAATAGTTTTTTCTTTTCCTCTTGATTTACAAAATAGCAACCAGCCTCTTTCATTAAATATTCAAATTCTTGATGTATTTCATCATCTACTAAAACTGCTTGCTCTGATGCACAAATCATACCATTATCAAATGCTTTTGATAATACTATGTCATTTACAGATGTTTTTAATTTTGCAGATTTGTGAATATAACAAGGAACATTTCCGTGGTCCTACTCCTAAAGCTGGTTTACCACATGAGTAAGCTGCTTTTACCATTCCAGTTCCCCCTGTTGCTAAAATCAAATTTACATCTGGGTGATTCATAAGAAGTCTAGTAGCCAAAACACTTGGCTCTTCTATCCATAAAATACAATCCTGTGGTGCTCCTGCATTTATTGCTGCATCTCTTAAAATTCTTGCCGCTTCACTGCTACATTTTTGGCTAGATGGATGAAATCCAAATATTATAACATTTCTAGTTTTTGCTGCAATTATTGATTTAAACATAGTTGTAGATGTTGGATTTGTAACAGGTGTTACACCTGCAATAATTCCAACTGGTTCTGCTATTTCTACATAATCATCTTCTTCATTTTCATTTATTATTCCAACTGTTTTTTCATATTTTATACTATGATAAACATATTCAGTTGCAAACATATTCTTTGTTATTTTATCTTCATAAATTCCTCTTCCTGTCTCTTCCACTGCCATTTTAGCAAGCTCCATATGATGTTCTAACCCTGCCATTGACATTGCTTTTGTTATATTGTCTACTGTTTCTTGGTCTAATTTTAAATATTCTTGTGATGCTATCTTTGCCCTCTCAATTAAGTCATTTATCATATCTTGCACTTTTTGCTGTTCTTCTTCATTAATATTAGTCATAAAAAATTCCTCCTTTGTATTATTTTATCCATATTCTAACATATTATTAGTAATTTTTGTAAATATTTGAAACACTATAAAAGCCAGGCTGTATAACCAGTCTGGCCGAAGAATATTAGACATTTTTTACTAATTAATCAATTTTCGTAGGTTTTATTTATTTTAATTAATTATATAAATATTTCTGTGGATTAACACTTTTTCCATTAACCCTTATTTCTAAATGTAAATGTGGTCCTGTTGAATTTCCAGTTGTTCCTACAGTAGCAATCACTTTACCTGCTTCTACATACTCTCCTTGTTTTACTAATAGCTTATTACAATGTGCATAATATGTCTCAACGCCATTTCCATGATCTATTTTTACTATATTCCCATATCCATTTTGCATCCCTGCTAAAGTAACTTTTCCTGATGCTATTGCTTTAATCTCAGTACCTATTGGAGAAGCGATATCCAGTCCTGTATGTGTTCTTAAATTCCTAACACTTTCTACGCTACCATATCTTGATGAAACTACACCTGTAGAAGTTGGTACATATGCTAATTTTATACCATTTATTTCTGGCATTTTATTTATTCTTTCCTCTTCTTGTCTTTCTTTTTCTAGTTCTAAAATATTTTGTTCAACTTTCTTTTGAACATCAATTTTAGCAAGTTCAAAAGTAGTTGTATTCGCTTCATCAACATTTTCAGTATATTTTTCTAAAATAGATAACTTTAATTGTTTATCTTGATTATCCTCTTTTATTTTATTCACTAATTCTTCTGCTTCTTCAACAGTATTAAATAGATCTATTGATTTATCATTTAAATTAACATCATAATATTTATATGTTACAATTACATCATCTTCTATTACTTCTGCTATATTTTTTTCATTAGTTTCGATTCCTCTATTCACAAATTTTAATTCATATTGTGGATTTACTTTTATATCAATATTATCTATATTCTTTTCCTTATTCTCTAAAATATTTTGTTTAACTGTTTCTTCAAAAGCTTGTTTATTTTTTACATATCCCATTTCTTCACCAAATATACTTATTTTGTATATCGGTTTATATTTTATTAATATAATTCCTGTTATAATGCAAAATGCTATGAACATAATATTAAAATACTTAAAAGTTTCTTTCGTATAGTATTTCAATTTCTTGTTTAAAATATTAATTCACACTCCTTTTCTAAAAGAACCAAAATTAATTATACCATACATTTTACCCCATTTTCAAGTTATATATACTGTTTTTCTTTTAATTTAACTATTTTTGCATAATTTAAATGGTTTTATATTCCAAAAAAACTATTTTTTACACATTTTTGCTCTTTATTTCTCTTTTTTTCTCTTTTTTACTATATAAATTATTTTATAACAAATTGAATTTATTAATATTTTATGCATTTTAAATATAAATTATTATATTAACTTATATGTTACATTTATATTGACTAGTTTCTGTAAATTTAAACTATAAAATGCTATATTAAATAATATTTAGAATAGGAAGGTGATATAAAAATGGCATTAGATTATACTGTAATAGGACAAAGAATTAAACAAGCAAGACTAGCTAAAAATTTAACCCAAGAAGATCTAGCAGAACAAATTGATATTTCAGTTGCTTTTTTAAGCAGAGTTGAAAGAGGAAATTCTCATATAAATTTAAAAAGATTAAATCAATTATGTGGTTTATTAGATGTAACAGAAGGATATGTTTTAAATGGTGCTTCTAGCAATTCTAAAAATTACTTAAATAAAGAATTCTCTGAATTAATAAAAGGTTGCTCACCTGAAAAACAAAAATTGATTTATAATGTTGCTAAAGCAATTGTAGAAACAGAATAAAATAAATAATATTATATATAATATAGAAACCAATATTTATATTGGTTTTTTATTTTTAGTTTTATCCATTATTAATGTTATTATTTTTGCCATATCATTATAATATTCTTAAAAATGTAAATAATAAATTAATAAAAGGAGGTCTTTTTATGAAATTTGAACAATGGATTGGATTTGAAAATGGAGATTGGCAAGATGAAATAAATGTACGAGATTTTATTCAAAAAAACTATACTCCATATGAAGGTGATGAAAGTTTTTTAACAAATAGTACAGAAAAAACAAAAAAATTATGGAATAAAGTTTTAGATTTATACAAAAAAGAAAAGGAATCTAAAGGATCAGTTTTAGATATTGATACTAAAACTATTTCTACTATATCAAGTCACAATAGTGGTTATATAGATAAAGATTTAGAAGATATAGTTGGGCTTCAAACAGATGAACCATTAAAAAGAGCAATTATGCCATTTGGTGGAATTAGAATTGTAGAAAAATCTTGCGAAGCATATGGTAGAAAATTAGATGAAAAAGTTGAAGAAATTTTCCATAAGTATAGAAAAACTCATAATGATGGTGTATTTAGTTGTTATACTAGAGATATAAGAAGAGCAAGATCTTCACATTTACTTACAGGTCTTCCAGATGGTTATGGTCGTGGAAGAATTATTGGTGATTATCGAAGAGTTGCTCTATATGGTGTAGACTGTTTAATTGAAGAAAAGAAAAAAGAACTTGACATTTTAGATGTTGATGAATTAACTGAAGATATTATTCGCAATCGTGAAGAAATTAGTGAACAAATCGATAAATTAAATGAACTAAAAATAATGGCTTCAAAATATGGATTTGATATATCAATACCTGCTAAAAATGCAATTCAAGCTGTTCAATGGTTATATTTTGGATATTTAGGTGCAATAAAAGAACAAAATGGTGCTGCAATGAGTATCGGTAGAATCTCCACTTTTCTAGATATTTACTTTGAAAGAGATTTAAAAAATGGTTCAATTACTGAAGAAATCGCTCAAGAAATAATAGATCATTTTGTAATGAAATTAAGAATGGTTCGTTTCTTAAGAACACCTGAATATAATGAATTATTTAGTGGAGATCCTGTATGGGTAACTGAAAGTATTGGAGGTATGGGAATTGATGGAAGAACTTTAGTTACTAAAAATTCATTTAGAATATTGCATACACTTGAAACTTTAGGTCCTGCACCTGAACCAAATTTAACAGTTTTATGGTCTACAAGATTACCTGAAGGTTTTAAAAAATTTACAACTAAATTATCAATTAATACCTCATCTATTCAATATGAAAATGATGATTTAATGAGAGTTACATTAGGAGATGATTATGGGATTGCTTGTTGTGTTTCTCCAATGAAAATCGGAAAACAAATGCAATTTTTTGGTGCAAGAGTAAATTTGGCAAAAACTTTATTATATGCAATTAATGGTGGCAAAGATGAACTATCTGGAAATCAAATAACTCCAAAATTTGAACCTATTACTACTGAGTATTTAGATTATAGTGATGTCATGGAAAAATTTGAACAAATGATGGATTATGTAGCAAAAATTTATATAAAAGCCTTAAACATTATTCATTACATGCATGATAAATATTCATATGAAGCTTTAGAAATGGCACTTCATGATAGAGAAGTAATAAGAACAATGGCATGTGGAATTGCAGGTCTATCAGTAGTTGCTGACTCTTTATCTGCAATAAAATATGCAAAAGTAAAAGTTATTAGAAATGAAACTGGATTAGCTATTGACTATCAAATTGAAGGTAATTTTCCAAAATTCGGAAATGATGATGATAATGTTGATGAAATTGCTGTTAATATCGTAAAAATATTTATAGATAAATTAAGGAAACATCAAACTTATAGAAATGCAAAACATACATTATCAATTTTAACTATAACTTCTAATGTTGTTTATGGTAAAGCAACTGGAAATACTCCAGATGGCAGAAAAGAAGGTTCACCGTTTGCTCCAGGAGCAAATCCTCTTCATGGTAGAGATGAAAATGGAGCATTAGCTGTTATGAACTCCATTTCAAAACTTCCATTCAATTCAGCTGAAGATGGTATATCTTTTACATTTTCAATAACACCTGGCACACTTGGAAAGACTGAAAATGATAGAATATCAAATTTAGTTAATATGTTAGATGGTTATTTTTCACAAAATGCTCATCATATAAATGTTAATGTATTTGACAGAAGTTTATTAGAAGATGCTATGGAACATCCTGAAAAATATCCTCAACTTACAATACGTGTTTCAGGATATGCTGTAAACTTCACTAAACTAACCAAAGAACAACAACTAGATGTAATAAACCGAACAATCCATGAAAGAATTTAATGGTAATGTCAAGGGTAAGGCTGGGACAGGCACCCATTTACCCAAAAAGGTAAATGGGTGCCTGTCCCAGCCTTACCCAAAAAGGAGTTTTTAAGTTGCAAGATAGGAATAAAAATTTAAGATATTATGCGAAAATTCACTCTATTGAATCTTTTAGCACAGTTGATGGTCCTGGTATCAGATTTGTGCTTTTTATGCAAGGTTGCCATTTGGAGTGTAAATATTGCCATAATCGAGATACTTGGGATATGAATAAACGGCGAATATAAATCATTAGATGAAATTTTTAATAAAATTATTCGCTATAAAAAATATATCGTACCTAATCGGTGGAGTTACAGCTACTGGAGGCGAACCTCTTCTTCAAGTCAATTTTTTAATTGAGCTTTTTACTAAATTAAAAGAGCAAAATATTCATACTTGTATTGATACATCACGGTATGGTTGCTCTAACAAGTGATATAAAAAAGTTATTAGACTTAACTGACTTAGTTTTGTTAGATATTAAACATATAGATGACAAAAAGTGTAAAAAATTAGTTGGGAAATCTAATAAATTAGAATTAGAATTTGCTAGATATCTAAGCGAAAATAATATCCCAATTTGGATTAGACAAGTTCTTATTCCAGGAATTACAGATGATAAAAATGATTTATTAAAATTACGCAATTTTATTTCTACATTGAAATCTGTTGAGAAAGTTGAATTTTTGCCCTATCATAATATGGGTAAATATAAATGGAAAGAACTTGGTCTTAAATATGATTTAGAAGATGTTAGACCTGCAAATGATAATGACATTGAAAATGCAAAGAAAATTTTAGGGATGTCTCAAAAAAATTCTTTGCATAAAAAAGGGATTTAAAGAACGTCCCTAAATCCCTACATACCTAATAATTTTAATTCGATGTTTTCCATTTTGTATTTTCCATCTACTAGTTTGAATTCAACTAAAGTGTCTTCTAAGGTTTCATTATTTTGTCTTAAGTCAGTTGTAAAGTATAATTTAATTTGAGGTATTTCTACTTGATTTTTAACTATTTCCTTAAAAGTTTCTGCCATGTGTTTTTCATCTTCACAAATTAAAATTAGTTGTGGCATATTACTAAAACCTGAGTCTCCTGGTATAAAATTCTCATAAAATTCCTTATAAAGTCTCATTTTATCTATTGTTTTCTTTTGCCAGTCAACTTCTCTTCTTATTACTTCAAATACAAATTGTATTGATTTTTTATTCTTTGTTAATTTTACACTTCCACCTGATGCTTTAAACATTTTTCCTGCTACTTTTGCTGTTATTGCTGGTTTTACCACATAGCTATCAAAAGCCTTTACTTTTCTTAAATATGCAATTAAGGTTTGGTTTCCTGCTAACCTTTTTTTAATCATTGGAACTGGTTTTGTATTATCAGATGGTTGCCATTTGCATTCAATTTCTTTTGAATTTAATAAGTATTTCCCCATTTTTTCTAAACAATAAATTCTATATATTCCTTTACCTTCATCAGAAGTAAAATAATATCTTGTTAATATTTTTGATTTTACAAGTTGATCTAATTTGTTGTTTAGTTTATCTTGTGATTTTGGATCAATTCCTTTTATTTCTAGCATTTGATATAATTGCCTTGAAGTCATAAATTCAAATTCATTTACTAATTCTAATATTGCAAAATGAATTTCATTAATATGTCCGTATGTCAATTTTATGTACTATTTGATTCATAGATACATATCCATCTTTTCCATCAAATGTTTTGATTTCCCCTTCTCTTATTGCAAAAGGTGATACTTGTGCTTTGATTTGGTTATCTTCGACCATTTTAATTCCTCCTCTTTATGAATGTTACTAACATTCATATTAAATTACAGATAATTTTATTTTCTTTCTTTGGTTATCTATTTTTTTTATATAGACTTCTACTTGTTGGCCATATTCAAATCCTTCTTGGTATTCTGCCATCCCTACTAAGTTTGGTGCTAGTTCTATGAAAATTCCATTTTTGTTTTTTTCTGTTTCTCTTATTATACCTTTAACTTTGCTTCCTTCTATAAAATTTTTAGCATTATCTTCCCAAGAACCTAATAATTCTTTTTGTGATAGAATTACTTGACCTGTTTGTCTATTTATAGATTTTATCATAATTTCCACTTTTTGTCCAATTTTCAATCTTTCATAAGGTGATTTTATTCTTGCGATTGATAAATCTTCTATATGCACTAATCCTACAATTCCTCCGCCAATTTCTATAAATGCTCCGTATGGTCTTATATTTTTAACAATTCCTGTTACTTTTTCTCCTTCTTTTAAATCTTTTTTCACCCAATTTAAAGCTTCTTCTTGAACTTCTTTTCTAGATATTACAATATTATTTTTATCTTTTACATCTTTTATTTTAAATTGAATAAATTTATTTACTTTGCCTGTACATAAATTTATTTTAGGTAATCCACTTTCCTCTAAGTTAATTGCTTCAACTTCTTTTCTTGGCATTATTCCAGTTAAACCATTATCAAAAGAAACATATAAATTATAATTTTCATCACATTTTCTTACTAACCCCTGTAATATTTGTTTTTTTTCTATATAATCACTTAGGTTGTTTTCATCCAATTTAGTTATTGTATTATTCCATCCTTCTGGTTTGAATTTTAATGTATTCATTTGTTTATTTCTCCTTTTTGTCATCTGTTTTTTTTATTATATATTTTTTCCATTTTGTTTTCAATAGATATATTTATTTATTTTAATTTCAAAATTTCATCATCTTTCAAATATCTCCATTTTCCTAGCGGTAAGTCTTTTACAGATATATTTGCAATTTTACTTCTATGCAAAGCTAGAACCTTATGACCTATTGTCTCACACATTTTCCTTATTTGTCTATTTTTTCCTTCATGTATGGTTATTTCTATTCTTGATTGATTTTTTTCTTCTTCTATTTTTAAAATTTTAACTTTTGCAGGCTTTGTAATATAGTCTTCTATTTTTACACCTTTTTTTAATTTCTCTAGTTCTTCATTTTTTATAATTCCTTTTATTGTTGCATTATATGTTTTTTCTATTTCATGTTTTGGATGTGTGATTTTATAAACAAAATCTCCATCATTTGTTAAAATTAATGCTCCTGATGTATACATATCTAATCTTCCGACAAGGGACTATTCTTTGATCTACTTTTACCAAGTCTAAAACAGAATCACGATTGAATTGATCTTTTACAGTTGTTACATAACCAATAGGTTTATTTAATAAAATATAAATATTTTTATCTTTTTGCTTTACTATTTTTCCATTATATTCTACCCTATCTACATTTGGTTTTATTTTAATTCCAAGTTCTGTAACATATTTTCCATTTACTTTTATTTTTCCATTTATGATTAGTTCTTCTGCTTTTCTTCTTGATGCAATTCCTGCATCTGCTAAATATTTTTGTAATCTAACTTCATCCAAATTTATTTCTCCTCAAATTCAAATTATTATTTTTCTAATTCTTGTAATAATTTTTTAAAGTAATCTGGTAAATCAGCTTCCAAATACATTTCCTTTCCATTTACTGGATGTTTAAATTTTAAACTTTTAGAATGAAGGCATTGTCCTTTTATATTCCATTCATTTTTCCCGTTTGAGTAAACTTCATCTCCTATTATTGGATATCCTATTTGTGCCATATGCACTCTAATTTGATGAGTTCTTCCTGTATCAATTTTTACTTCAAGTAAAGTACAATTATGATTTTGAAATCTCTGCAATACTTTGAAATGTGTTATTGCTTCTTTTCCATTTTTACTGACTGCCATTTTCTTCCTATCTTTTGTGCTTCTTCCAATTGGCATATTTATTGTTGCCTCATTTTCTTTTACAATACCTCTAACTAATGCAATATATTTTTTTTCTACTTTATGCATTTTTATTTGTTCACTTAAATTAATATGTGCCTTATCATTTTTAGCTACTACTAAAATTCCTGATGTATCTTTGTCTAATCTATGTACAATTCCTGGTCTTATTTCTCCTCCTATTCCAGATAAAGAATCTTTACATATTGCAAGTAAACTATTTACTAGTGTTCCATCTGGATTTCCATTTGCAGGATGTACGACCATTCCTTTAGGTTTATTGACAACTATTATATCTTTATCTTCATATATAATTTCTATTGGAATATTTTGAGCTTTTATGTTTGTTTCTTTAGGTTTTTCTTTTTCTATTGATATTTTATCATCTTTTTGTGTTTTATAAGATGATTTTACTTTTTTATTATTTACCAAAATTTTTCCTTCTTCTATCAATCTCTGTATTGTAACTCTAGAATAATCATTTTCTTTTTTTGATAAATAAATATCTATTCTTATCCCTTCTTCTCCTTCTTTTACAATAAAATTTTCCAATTCTTACTCCTTGCTTTTATTATTTTTATCTATTTTCCTATTTTTCAATTCATTGAAAGTAAATCCTGTGAAGATACTTATAACACATATCCAACCAATAATAACAAATATATCTGCAATATTAAATATTGGTAAATTAATTATTGTTCTAAAATGAATATATTCTATGACATATCCTCTTATAATTCTATCTATTATATTGGAAATTCCTCCAGCTAATATAAAACTTAAGAATATTTTCATTTTTTTAGTTACAAATTCATTTTGTGATATTATAAATTTGAATATTATTAATATTATTATTAAAATTGTTATTATATAAGTAGAATCTGTGCTTTGATTATAAACATTTAAATTGATTGCTCCTTGTATTAAAGTTATTTCTCCAGTATTTTGAAGAAATAACTTTAATGTTTGATCTAACAATATAATAGCTAATATTATAAAAATTAGTAAAATATAATCTTTTGTTTTTCTTTTCATTTTCAGATTAACCTCTTCTTATTATTTATTTGTTAACCTCATAGATTACAAAATAATCATCTTTATAAATTTTAGTATATTTTTCACTATCTGCTTTATCAATAATCATACTAATTTTTGAATTTTTATATGTTATTAGATGTGTTATACCATATTTTTTAATAGTATCCCCATAGAATTCACCTATACTAGACATTTCAATAAAGTCTGAAAAAATATCTTCCTTTTTATTATTGAATTCTGGTGCATATAAATCTGCTCTAGAATCTATAAATACTGGTATGCCTTTAAATAATAAATAACTACCATAATTATATTCATTATAAAATTTGGCTGTAGATAAATCAATATTTTCCAATATATAATCTGAAGCTTGTACAGGATAAGTACTTTCATCTATAAATTTATCTTTGAATTTATTTTTTCCCATGTGATAACTGATTCCTAGCATAACTACAGTTATAGCTGTTATTCCTATTATGTTCATTAATTTATTTACTGCATCTTTTTCTTTTTTCTTTACATATAAATCAAATACTTGAATCATTAATCTATTTAAAATAACTGAACCAATGATTGCAAACATTGTTATTTGCCTTCTGGAGTCTATCATTAAATAGCATAATCCACATATCATAAACAAATCATTTAGTCTGATTTTTGTTTTTGTGAATATTAATATTGATAATATTATAACAATTGCACATGTTGCATCTGTTTCATCGACTATTGTCATTGGTAAATGCTCATTAATATTATTTGTTGTATTTCCTTGCATTGTTTTCAACAAATAAGTATATGGAGTAGTTCCTATTGGTGTTAAAAATCCTGTAAGCAAACATATTATCATTATTAAAATTAACCATTTTACATTAGGATTTTTTACTAATTTTATTTTATAAGGATTTTGTAGTTCCTTTGTTCTTTTTACTTTTATTTTATCAACTCGTGTTTCTAATTCTTGCTTTTCTTTTTCTACTTTTTCTAATAAATCTTGTTTTCCTAATTTTTTATATTTTGATATTTTTATATTCAAAATCAAATTCTTAATTTTTCTATATAGTATTGTCTCTGCAAATATTGCTATTATATATTCAGCTATATATGGCAAATATAATACAAAATAAAATGGAAATACCGCAACATGTGTGTTTGCAATTATAATTGGAATAACAATTAATCCAATTACATATCTTTTTTTCTTACTTTCTAAAAATTTTTCAATTAAATATATTGTTAAAATAAACAATATAAATGTAAATAACTGTGCCCTTGCTGCTATATATCCTCTTATTACATACATAACTCCTATTGTTATTAAAAAAGAAAATATTTGATTTTTTACCAGTTTTGTATTTATAAAATAAATTAATAATCCTAATGTTATTGTTAATATACAAGTTGTTATATATATACCTGCAAATCCAAAACTATTATATATATAATAATTTACTAAATCATATCCCCAGTGTGGATAAGTATATCCTAAATCTTCATGCCAAGAGAATGGGTCTTCCATATCAATACCATTTTTTGCAATATGTTCACCTACTTTTATTGTATAATATGTATCATTTTGAAATGTCACAGGGGTTAGTGCTATACAAAAAATTGATATTAAAACAACTGCTAAAATAGTAAATTTTACAGTCCCACTTATTTTTTTATGTTTTTTTTCTTTCGTTCCCTCTTCTTTCTTTTTTGCCTTATTTTCTTTTATTTTCATATAAATCTTCATCCTCTCGATTTTTTTGTATTATATCAAAAAAAGTTTCAAAATACTAGCCTTTTGAAACTTTTTATAATATTTATTTAATTATTTATACAATCAATTATACAGCTTCTTCTTGGTCTTCTATTTCTTCTTTTTGACTTGGATTTTTTTCTTCTATTATTTCTAGACTACCAATTGAAACTTCATAAGCTACTCTAGTTTGAGAAGTTCCATCTTCATACTTTTTCTCATAAGTTCTAGATTGAACTCTTCCTACTACTTTTACTTGTGAACCAACTTCTAAGTTTTGACAAAATCTAGCATTTCTTCCCCATGCAATACATGGGATATAGTCTGATTTATTATAAGCTCTGTTAACAGCAAGTAATATATCTGATATTTCTCTTCCAAATGGTGTTTGTCTATAAATAGGTTTTTTACAAATGTATCCTATTAGCACTACCTCATTTGTAATAATATCTTTTTTAACAATATCATTTTCTTCTTCCTCTTCTTTGTTTTCTTCTACTTCCATTATATCTTTTGCAAATACTGTTAAAATAAGTCTGTTTTTCTCATTTTCATAACTGTTATATGATCTGAATTGCCCTTTAACTAATAATTTTTTACCTTCTTGAAGAGTATCATCTTTAATTAATCTCTCTGAGATAGTTATAGGTATAATATCTTCATTTCCACTTAAACGTGGTATTACTAAATTAAAAAGATAAAATCTTTCACCATATATTTCATGACTAAATTTTTTTTCTCCTGTAACTTTTCCAACTAATGTTAAATAGTTGTTTTCTAAATAATTTGTATCCAATCTCTTTTCCTCCCTATCTTTTTTATTTATCTACTTGTATATTTTTCTTTACGCATGATTGTCCTACATGTACTATTATACAATATTTTTTTGGATTTGTCTACATAAAAAGTTAAATTTCTTCAAAAAAGTTAGATTTTTCCTATATTTCATTGATTATGCTTTTATTGTATAATCTCAAAATAGTATAAATCATCAATATTTCATAGGTTTTTAAAATACTTCCATCTTTTCTTTTTATTCTTCTTTCTTCTATTTCTATATTCTCATTTTCCTTATTTTTTAAGTTTTTTTGTAAAAAAATTAAAATATCTGTTTCACTTATGCTTGATATTGTTACTATTGCTTTTCTATTTAATCCATATGTTATTATATCTTCTCTATTTATTATTTTTCCATATTCTGAATTCTTATCAGTATTTAATATTAAATATTTACAATTGTTACAAATCTTTTCTAATATTTGTTTGTTTTCTTTGAATTTTTCTATTTTATCTTCTATTATTATTGTTTCAAATTTTATATTTTTTATATTTTCAATACTTCTTAAATTGATTTGAATAAAATTTATAGTTTCATTACTCATTTCTTCTATTAGCTTTCTTTTTATATTTTCGAAAACTTTTTTACTTGCAACAATACCTATAAATGACATTTCTATCCCCTAAAATACATTTTATTTTTTTATATTATTTCCTTTTTTGGTAATTTTATACTACTATTTTTTTATTTGTGTTCCATTAGTATCTATTGTATAGTTATCTAAGTATATGAGATTTGATATTGTTACAATTTCTAAATCCTTTTGCTTTATATTTTTTATTAATAAATCAAGTGCTTCTGCTGTATGTTTAGTTCCATTGTGGCTTAATATTATATCTCCTCCTTTAATTTTTCCATCTAATCTTTTCCACATTTCTTCTCCTGTTAATCCTGTATAATCTAAAGTATCTAGGTTCCATTGAATTGTGTAATATCCTTTATCATTTGCTGCTTTTATTACAGTATCATTATATTCTCCATATGGTGCTCTATAAATTTTTGTTCTTTTTCCAGTTATTTTTTCTATTTTATCGTTTGATTTTTCTATTTCTTCTATGTTTTTCTCATAACTTAAGTTGTTTACATGAGGGTGTGTATTACTATGACTTGCTATTTCATGACCAGCATCATTTATCTTTTTTACTGCTTCTGGGAATTTTTCTATCCAATCACCTACCATAAAAAAAGTTATTTTTACTTGATTTTCTTCTAGTGTTTTCAATATTGAATCTATATCATCTGCATTCCACGCACAATTCATTGTAAATGCTACTTTTTTCTCTTCTGTTTTTACATTATAAATTGGTAATAATTTTCCTCCTGCAACACTTGATGTTTGTACAGTATTTGCATTATCTGTAATGATGCTATCTGCAACAAAAAATAGTAATATAACAGTTATTATAGATATTAAATATGTATATATTTTTTGTTTATTTAATACATAAAACATAAAAATACCTCCAACTAAAAGCTAATTTAATTATATGCTTTCAATTGAAGGAAAATTCTATTTTTTGTTTATTTAATATTACAAGTAAAAAATTTTCTATATATAAAATGTTATAAACTGACTGATTATTAATTTCAAATAAAATTCTATTATCTACATCTAACATTTTTTATCTCCTTTCGATGTTTAATTAATAATAGAATTGTTTATTCCAAGTTTGTCTGATCTTAACTTTGTTTGAATTGTGTTGCAAGAGTTTTCTATTATATATTTTGCTATTATTTCTTTTATTAACTCTTGCATGCTTCTTTCGTTTTTTGCAAATTCTCTATATATAACATTCTTCTCACATTTTTAAATATATACATTTAAACTGTCTCTATGATATAAAATTATCTATTTATTAAGAATACGAAAAATTTTATTTCAAAAAAATTATTTTTCCAATTCATTTTTTGTTTTTTCTATATTTTCTTTTATAGAAGTACTGAATCTATGTCAAGTTTTTGGACACAAAATCGTGTAATTTTTATGCTGATATTTTTTCTACTTCATAAGGTATTT
>CANPZA010000023.1 GCA_947588915.1 uncultured Clostridia bacterium | reverse complement strand
TACTTCTTTTTCTTCTGCTATTTCACTTTCTTCTTTTGCTTTTATTGCCTTAGTTAATATTCCATCTTCTCCAAATAACACCCCTATTGTTATTCCTGCTAATATCAATAATACAATTATTGTTATTACTAGTGCTATCAATGTTATTCCTTTATTTTTCATCCATTTTCCCTTCCTTTTCATTTGTTATGTAATCCTTACTCTACTTCTTAACATATTTATAACACACTTACTTATATTTTTGCAATACTTTTTTTAATTTATTCGTATTTTTTGTTTAATATTTAATTAATTATATACATAATAAAAAGACACCAATGTGCCTTTTCTATTTTATTCTTTTATTTTATTTAAGTTATAACATTTATCATTAATTTATCTAGTAGATATATAATACCCTACTCCTCTTTTAGTTATTAATATTTTTGGCATAGATGTATCTTTCTCTATTTTCTCTCTAATTCTTCTGACTGTTACATCTACTGTTCTAATATCTCCAAAATATTCATAACCCCATACTTTTTCTAATAAAGTTTCTCTTGTAACAACTTGTTCTGGTTGTGAAGCTAAAAATTTTAAGACTTCAAATTCTCTTAAAGTTAAATCTATAATCTCTCCTCTAACTTTTACTTCAAATTTATCTAAATCTAACTCCAGTTCACCAACAACTAATTTACTTTCTTTTTTCTTATTTTCATTTTCAAATATTTTATTTTCAGAAACAATATCTACCTTCCTTAAATTTGCCTTTACTCTTGCAACAAGTTCTCTCACACTAAAAGGTTTTGTTATATAATCATCCGCTCCTAACTCTAGTCCCAAGATTTTATCTATTTCTGAATCTTTAGCTGTGAGCATAAGAATAGGTACATTTAAAGAATTTTTTATTCTTTTACATACAGATAATCCATCTAATTTTGGTAACATTATATCTAATAAAATCAAGTCTGGTTTTTGTTCTAATGCCATATTAACAGCTGTTACTCCATCAGATGCTTCTATTGTATTATATCCTTCTTTCCTCAAATTATAAACCAATATATCTACAATTGGTTGTTCATCATCAACAATTAAAATTGTTTTTGAATCTGTTCCAAATTCTTCTTCCACAAAAATACCGCCTTTCTATATAGCTTTATTTTTATAATTTATTTATATCATATTTAAATCTATTATACAAGTTTTTTTCTATTTTTTTTCTAATTTCCTATTGGAGCATAATTATCTGTAACAACTTTGTTATCAGATGAGAAGTCCAGTAGTTCAGTACTTAATATTTTTTCATATTCTTCATATTCTGTATTATCAACATTTTGCTGACCTTTAATACCTATTAATATTAAATTTTGTCTTTTTGTTTTTTCTATACTTGGATCAACTTGAAATACTTTTACATCATCAAATACTTCTTTATATGTTGCATATTCATATTTTATAAAATCTGAATTTTCTCCTTCAATTGATGATATTATATTTGTTATAACTATTCCATTATCATTTAAAACTCTTTTACTATTCATCATTGCTTCATATGTTGTAAGTTCAAATGGTGCATTTAGTCCTTTAAAAGCATCTATTAAAATACAGTCATATTTATTTGTTGTGTAATTTAAATAACTTCTTCCATCTTGATGATATATATTTAATCTGGGATTGTTTATATCTAAGTTAAATTGTCTAGTTGCTATTTCAGTCATTTTTGAATCGATTTCTGCCACATGAATTGTTTTATCTTTATATTTACTCAAATAATGTGTTGGATATGTATAAGCTGCCCCACCAATCATTAAAGTATTTTTTGCATCTTTTTCAAAATATTGAAATAAATCATAATAATATAAATATTTTGAACCCATTTGACCTGTTTCTTCATTAATATAAGATTCTAATCCTGTGTCCACTTGTAATGTCTTATAAGAAATATCCATACCATCAACTTTTTTTACCCATATTCTACTATATTCTGAATCGACATCTTCTATAATATCGGCATTATTTATTTTAAATATTACTTTTCCCATATAATTAATTCCTACTAAGCATATTAGTAAAATAACTATCATTAGGTAATATTTTTTAGATTTATTTTCAAATAATATTACAGATAATATTAATAATAATAATGTTATTGATAAAACAATAGCTCTTACTCCAAAATTTGGTATTAATACAAATCCTGATATAAATGTCCCAACAATACTTCCTATTGTTGATAAAGAAGATATCTTACCAGATAATTTGCCAATTTCTTTAGGCTCCTTATCTTTTAATTTAACTGCATATGGTGATACTGTGGCTAATACAAAACTTGGTATTCCAAATACAATAGATGCAGATATTAATGCTACTATTATTAGATTTTGTGAAATTGATGCCAAATTTCTTACTAGCATAGTTTCTAAAATTGGAATTAAACTTGTAAATATTGCCCCCAATAAAATTAATCTTGATAATCTATTTATATTTGGATCTTTATCTGCAAGTTTTCCACCTATCCAATATCCTATACTCATACTAGTAAGCATAACACCAATTATGGTTGTCCATATTAAATTAGAACTTCCTACATATGGAGATAATACTCTTGCTGCAACCAATTCTAATGCCATCCCAAGAGCTCCACATATAAATACAGTTATTTCTATTACATATTTCTTCATTTTTTCTATTCCTTAATTCTTAATTTGTATATGTACATCTTCTAATTGTTGTTTAGAAACAACAGATGGTGCCCTCATAAGCAAGTCTCTTGCTTTTTTATTTTTTGGAAATGCTATTACTTCTCTAATATTTTGTGAATCTGCAATTAGCATAATCATTCTATCTATACCTGGTGCTGCTCCTGCATGTGGTGGAGTTCCATATTGGAATGCATTATATAATGCTCCAAATCTGTTTTTTACATCATCTTCAGAATATCCTGCTATTTCAAATGCTTTTACCATAATCTCTGGATTGTGATTTCTAACCGCTCCTGAAGCCATTTCATATCCGTTACATACTAAATCATACTGATATGCAAGTATTTCTAATGGTTCTTTGTTTTCTAATGCATCTAATCCTCCTTGTGGCATTGAAAACGGATTATGACTAAAGTCTATTGTTCCTTCATCAGATAATTCATACATTGGGAAATCAACTATAAAACAAAATTTATATACTCCTTTTTCAATTAAATCTAGCCTTTTTCCTAATTCTATTCTAACTAATCCCGCTATTTTTTGTGCCTTTTCGAATTCATCTGCTATGAAAAATAATGCTGAATTGCTTTCTAATCCATATTCTTTTTCTAATTTTTCTTTCATATCATCAGTTATAAACTTAGAAATTCCACCTGTAAAATCTCCTGTCTCTTCATATTTAGCCCATGCTAGGCCTTTTGCCCCTACTTCATCAGTTGTCGCAAATTCACTCATTTTATCAAAGAATTTTCTAGATTGATTTGCTGCATTTGGTACTATTATCATTTTTACCGTTTTATTTTCAAATGCTTTGAACTCTGATTTTTCAAAAATCTTTGTCACATCTTGAATAATCAATGGATTTCTTAAATCTGGTTTATCTATCCCATACTTTTCCATTGCTTCCTTATAAGGTATTTTTACAAATGGTCCTTCATCTACTTTCCAGTCAGTAAACTTCTTAAATGTATATGGTACAACTTCCTCAATAACATTAAATACATCTTCTTGTGTTGCAAAACTCATTTCAAAATCCAACTGATAAAATTCACCTGGTGCTCTATCTGCTCTTGGATCTTCATCTCTAAAACAAGGTGCTATTTGATAATATTTATTAAACCCTGATACCATAAGCAATTGTTTGAATTGTTGTGGTGCTTGAGGAAGTGCATAAAACTCCCCTGGATTTAATCTACTTGGAACTAAGTAATCTCTTGCACCTTCTGGTGATGAATTAGCAAGTATTGGTGTTTGTATTTCTGTAAATCCTAATTCATCCATTTTATCTCTTAATGTTTTTAATATTTTGGAGCGAAGTAATATATTATTATGTAATTTTTCATTTCTTAAATCTAAAAATCTATATTCTAATCTTAAATCTTCTCTTACTTCTTGATTTGTATTGATTTCAAAAGGAAGTACATTTTTACATTTTCCAAGTACTTCTATTTTATCTGCAACAACTTCTATTTCTCCTGTATACATATTAGGATTTTTGCTTATTCTTTCCACAACTTTTCCGTGAAATGTGGATACAGCTTTCACTATTTAGTTTTTTAGTTTGTTCTTGTAATGTTTCATCATTTACAGCAATTTGAGTAATACCAAATTCATCTCTTAAATCTATAAAAACCATCCCACCTAAATTTCTTATTTTTTGAATCCAACCTGCAAGCTCTACTTTTTCATTTATATTTTTTATGTTTAATTCTCCACATGTTTTTGTTCTATACATATTATTTCCTCCATATGTTTTTTTACTTTTTTATATTACCACAAATCTTAGTATTTTTCAACGATTTTTTTGATTAATTTGATTTTCTAACTTGCAGTTTTTTTTCTTTCATGCTATTATAAATTAAAAGGAACAGAGGAGATTAGTTTTATGAGTTACGAATTTGATTTTTATGATAGAACAAATATGAAGTCATATAATTTAGATGAAAGTATGAGATATCAATTAAATATGTTAGATCAATTAGATGTATTCACAAGAAAACATTGTGAAAATGTTGCAAATTTAGTTTGTAGACTTTGTGAGCATCTACATTGTAATAAAGGCTTTACTGAGTACTGTATAATTTGTGCATATTTACATGATATTGGAAAGCAATTTATCCCTCCAGAAATTTTACAAAAGCCTGGTAAATTGACAGATGAAGAATATGAAACTATGAAAACTCATACTACTATTGGATATAATATATGTATGAAAGATTTAAAATTAAGGCCTTATGTAGCAGGTCCTTTATATCATCATGAAGCCTTAAATGGGACTGGATATCCTCAAGGGCTAACTAAAAAAGATATTCCATATGAAGGGCAAATTATTCGTGTAGCTGATGAGTATGATGCAATTGTTAGTAAAAGGCAATATAAATCACATATTGGAATTTCTGATACACTAAAAATTTTGATTGAAAATGCTACTCCAAATAATCCAAATGCAAAAGAGCCTAATTATGGTAAAAATAATCCTTTAATTGTGAAGACTTTGTTTAAAGTTGTTATAGAAGATATCGAATATGAAATTTTTTGCACTCAAAGCTATGTTGATGATTTAGCAAATGAGTTGAAAAGATTTTCTCAAATATTTAAGTATAAAGAAAAAATGGAAAATAGTAAAAAAGAAAAAGATAAAAGCTATTATTATGAAGGAATGAAAATGTTGCTAAAAGATAATGAAACTTTTGATAATTATTTGTCTATGTATGAGCAATATAAAGATGCATATGAAAAAAGAAAAGCTATTATTGACAACCTTTATAATGAGATAAAAATAATTAAAAAGCTAAAAGTTTAAAACCTGTCAAAAGTTTCCTTCTGACAGGTTTTTATTCATCTAGCCCAAAGCTAACTCCTAATGCATTATTTACTTTATCAATTATTTTTTCATCATCTATATGACCTATTCTCTCTTTTAATCTACTTTTATCTATTGTCCTTATTTGTTCTGCAAGTACAACCGAATTACTTTTTAATCCACAAGAATTAGAATCTATTTCTATATGTGTTGGTAATTTATTTTTTCCTGTTTGAGAAGTTATAGCAGCTGCAATTACAGTAGGACTATATTTATTTCCTAAGTCATTTTGTATAATAAGAACTGGTCTTATTCCACCTTGTTCTGAGCCAACTACTGGACTTAAATCTGCATAAAACATATCTCCTCTTCTAATTTGCATATTCTTCACTCCTAATTATTGCTGTATTGCCAAGTATATTTCATGCTATTTTAAATATTAGTAAGTGTAAATAATAATTATTTAAATTATTTTATATCTACCTCATTATATGATATGTAAACTTTCAGATTTTTGTTAATATCATTGATTTCCAATTTAGATGGCTTTTTTGATTCTTTATCTATATATAATTTTTTCTCTTTACCAGATTTGTTTGTGTTTAAAATAATTTGATTATTGTTTTCTTCCCAATTTGATTTTTCATCTAATTTATAATCTTCTATAAAAGTAATTAAATCCAAGTCATTGCTAGCTAAATATTCATAATTTTCAAATATGGAACTTAGTTTTAAATTTGTATTTTCTATTTTTAATTGATTTCCACTTTTACTTATTTTTACACCAGCAATATTACTTGGTTCTATTATTTCTTGTGATGATAAATTAGAACCATTATATTCTTGTTTTATTATATATTTATTTGTATTTTTATTGCTATTTACTTCTAATTCTATTTTTGTTTCATAACAACTAATATTCAAAATTTCATTTATAATTTCTTGACTATTAGTATTGTTACCAATTTTTGAATTTTTAGACATATACATATAAAAAAATGTTAAAAAAATAATTCCAATTAGGATCAATATTGAAATTAATATAACTATATTTCTTTTTTTCAAAATATTTTCCTCCAAAATATAAAAATAGTAGATTTTTTAATCCACTATCATTTTATTTTATAGAGTTTTAAAATATTCTTCTATCTTGTATATTAATTCTTGTTTTGTTTCAATTTTATTTATTTCATTTCTAAATTCACTAGAATTTTTTAAATTTTTTGTATACCAACTAATATGTTTTCTAAGCTCTTTTATTGCTATTTCGCCTTTTTCTTCTACTGCCAAATTAATATGTTTTTTCATGATTTCTAATTTTTCTTTGTTAGAGGGTCCTTCTAATTTTTCTCCTGTTTTAAGAAAATATATTATTTTTTTAAATATCCATGGGTTTCCAAATGCTCCTCTTCCTATCATAATACCATCAACACCAGTTTCTTGGAACATTTTTAATGCAGATTCTTCATCTACTATATCACCATTACCTATAACAGGTATTTCTACAGCTTCTTTTACTTTTTTTATTGTTTTTAAATCTACTTTTCCACAATAAAAATCACTTCTAGTTCTACCATGTATTGTTATTGCTGATATTCCAACTTCTTGAGCTATTTTTGCAATTTCTACTGCGACTATATTTTCCTTGTCCCATCCTATTCTATATTTTAAGGTTACAGGTACTGAAGAATTTTTTACAGCAGATATCATTATTTTTCTAGCTTGTTCTAGGTCTAATAATAATTTACTTCCATCTCCATTTTTTACAACTTTTGGAGCAGGACATCCCATATTTATATCTACTATGTCTGCTATTTTACTTACATATTTTGCAGCAAATCCAATACTTTCTTCATCACTTCCAAAAATTTGCATACTGATAGGTCTTTTTTCTCCTTTAGTGTTTAATAATCTATTTGTTTTTTTATCATCATGTAAAATTGCTCTTGCACTTGCCATTTCTGTACATACTAAGCCTGGTCCAAATTCTTTACATATAATTCTAAAAGGCTGGTTTGTTACACCAGCCATTGGAGCTAATATTATATTATTTTCTAATTCTACATTTCCTATTTTTAATTTGTGTAAATACATTTATCCCTCTTATTTTACAAATATTGTTTTTTGTCTTTTACTACTTATGTTTAGCAGAATAGCTATACATATAAAGTTTGTAATTAATGAACTTCCCCCATAGCTTACAAATGGAAGTGGAACTCCTGTAATTGGAAGTAATCCCATTACCATCCCAATGTTTTCTACCATATGAAAAACAAATATTCCTGTTATTCCAGAAGCAATTAATGAACCTGTTTCATCTTTTGCTGTTTTTGCAACATATAGTGATTTAGTAATTAGTATGACATACAGTATTATTACTGTTCCTGCTATGATAAATCCTAATTCTTCTCCTATAACTGCATATATAAAGTCTGTTGTTTTTGGATATAAAAATCCTAATTGTGTTTGATTTCCTTTTAAAAATCCCATACCTGTTAATCCACCTGCACCAATTGCAAGTTTGGATTGTATGATATTATATCCTGATCCACGTGGATCTGATTCTGGATTTAAAAATATATCTATTCTACTTTTAGCGTGTTCTGGTAATAAAAAATTATATATTAATGGAATTGATATTATTATTAAGATAGTTGTAATAATTATATATTTTTTATCAATACCTGCTGTTATTAGCATAAATGTTATTGCTGCAATAAATGCAACTGCCGTACCAAAGTCTGGTTGCTTAATAATTAATAATACTGGAAGTAAAACTATTGCTAATAATATTAATAGTTTAAGTGGCTTGTTAATTTCTTTTCTGTCTCTTGCTTGTATTTTTGAGATAGCATATGCTAAAAATAAGATAACAAAGATTTTTGCAAATTCACCTGGTTGAAAAGAAAAAAAGCCGATATCAAACCAACTTGATGCTCCATTAACTGGAGGTGTGAATAATACTGCTATAAGTAAAATTATAAATGCTCCATAAAATATTGGAGATATTTTTACCATTGTTTCATAATCTATAAGCATAACAATAATCATAATTATTATGCTTACAACAAACCATATGCATTGTTTATTAAATTCATCATGTTCTGTTTCTTGTGTAGCCGAAAACAATGCAATTAGCCCTATAATACAAAGGATAATTGCAATGATTCCTATACTCCATTCTATATTTTTTAATTCTCTTTTCCTCACTTTAAATCACTCTTTTTCTAATCTACTTTTTGATTTAAGTTGTTCTTTAGTTTTTTATATTTTCTTCTTGATTTTTTGAGCTTTCATTTTCAGTATTTTCTTTCTCTAAATTGTCTTTATTTTTCTCAGATAATTCATTGGTTCTATCATCTTTATTTTCTTCTTTGCCCTTCTTTTCCTCAGTTTTTACTTCTTCAGTTTTATTTTCTTTTTCTTTATTTTCTGCCACTGTTTTTTCTTCTTTTTTATCTTCTTTTTTTTCAGTATCTTGATTTTCTTCTTTTACATTTACTTTTCTTGTTTCATTTTTAATGTTTAAGATTGGAATATTAGCATATAAGGCTGGTGCTCCATTTGTACCATCTTCATTTTCTTTATTAGTAAGTCTTACATCTATTGCTGCCTCATCTACATCAATATATTTTTTTATTACATCTATTATTTCTTGTTTCATAAGTTCTAGAAAATCAACAGACACATTAGCTCTATCTTGCATTAAAACCAAGTGTAGTCTTTCTTTAGCTGTATCCTTTGAATTAGATGTTACATTTTTATCTTTTTTAGAAATTTTCTTAAAAAACTTTATTATATTTTCAAACATGTTTTTATCCTACCCCCACAATAGTTATTGTCTTTTAAATATTCTTTTTAGTTTAACCCAAAAACCTTTTTCTCTTCCTGGAATTGTCACTTCTATTTTTTCTCCTAATACTCTTTTTGCTATTTCCATGTATGCCTTACCAGATGGTGCCTTTTTATTTTGAATTACTGGTTCTCCTTTATTTGTTTGTGTTATGATGTATTCATCATCTGGAACTACTCCAATTAGGTCAATTGATAATAAGTCAACAATATCATCAACATCCATCATTTCACCTTTTTTTACCATATTAGGTCTTATTCTATTAATAACTAATTCTGGATTTTTAATTTCGGATGATTCTAAAAGTCCTATAATTCTATCTGCATCTCTTATTGCAGATATTTCTGCTGTTGTTACTACTATAGCTCTTGTTGCTCCTGCAATAGCATTTTTAAATCCTTGCTCTATTCCTGCTGGGCAATCTATTAATATGTAATCAAATTCTTCTTTTAATTTTTCTACTAAACCTCTCATTTGTTCTTCATTAACTGCTGTTTTATCCCTTGTTTGTGCTGCTGGCAATAAATATAATTCTTTAAATCTTTTATCTTTTATTAGGGCTTGTCTTAATTTACATTTTTCTTCTACAACATCAACAATATCATATACTATTCTGTTTTCTAATCCCATTACTACATCTAGATTACGCAATCCTATATCTGTGTCTATTAATGCTACTTTTTTTCCTTCTACTGCTAAACTTGCTCCTAAATTTGCTGTTGTTGTTGTTTTTCCTACTCCACCTTTTCCTGATGTTATTACAATTACTTCTCCCATAATTTTCCTCCTTAAGGATATATATTATATTTTCTTTAACGATTATATGATATAACGAAAACCGCAAAAAGTCAATGAATTTTTTGTTAAAATTACAAAAATATTTCCAAAGTATTACAATTTCTTTACAAATACAATTTTTTTATCCTACAACTTTTTTCTAAAAAAATCTCCCTTAAAATATATTAAGAGAGATTTTTATTTTTATTCTTCTTCACCATAGTCATTTACATCAACTATTTCTTCATCTATTTGTGTTGTATTATTAATATAATTATTTTCTTGGAATGTATTATTTTTTACTTCTTGTTTATTTTTTCCTAATAATATAATGCCTACTATGATTATTATAATTAACAAAATTAATGCTATTATTTTACCTTTCATTTTCATCTTCTCCTTATTATTTTTCTAAAGTTTCTAAACATTCAACATCTGTATAAATAGTGTTTGTTGTTCCATCTGGTGCTTTATAAGTTAAATAACCTCTAAGATATATATTTTTAAATTTGTTATCACTTGTACTTCCTATATTAAAACTATAAGTATAATTTCCACTCTCAACAGATTCGCCTCCATTATTTATTTTTACATTTTCATCATTACTATATGTATCTAAATTTAAATTAGATATAGAGTTTTCTTCATATGTTCTAAGGATACCTCTACTTAACAATGTGTAACCTGTAATATTACAATCAAAAACAATTCCTAAGTCACACACATCTTCACCTGTTTCACTATCCCTTATTCTAGATATATTATAAAGACCAATCTTTGGTTCTGCTACTACAGGATTATCTCCATATATTGCTGTAATTTTTGTGTTACATTTTAACCAAAATGCAAAGTTTTTGCGTGTACTTACTATACTTTTTCCTCCATCTAAAGACCAACCATTAAAGTATTTACCATTTAACATTTCTTCTGCATTTACTTCAACTCTAGTATTATTTTCATAAACTCCATAATTACTTCCATTACTTAATACTCCATTTTCTACTGTTATCTCTGAACTTCCATCTGATATATATATAGCCCACCATTCTTCATCTTTTAATACTCTTGTTTCAGTTTCATCTTTAGTTACATCTACCTTCCCATCTTGATTTGTATCCCAGCCAATAAACTGATAAGTACTCGCATTTCCAAGCTCTGGTATTTTTATTTTTTTATTACTGTTTAAGGTATATGTAGCAATTATCTTATCAATAAATGGTCCATTTGGATTATATTTAAATATAATTGTCCTTTCTTTTCCATATATAGTTTTTTCATAATCATTTCCATCTAACATTTTAACTTCATTAGTTTCAAAATTAACTGTAAAGTAAGTTTTTTTACCCTCTTTTTGGTGCATAAATAAATATTCTGAATTATCTATTTTTACTTCTATTTCCTTTTCTTCACTATCTACTTGTTCTGTTTCAAATTCATCAAGAAATTCATAATTTTCATTTAATTCTTCTAATAAATAATCTATTTTTTTATTTGCCGTTTTTACATTTTCTCTATATTCCTTTTCTTTTATCGCTATTAATGCTAATTCAACTTCTTCTTTTATGCTTGCTTTTTCTGATACTGAACTTGCATTCTCAGCTTGATTTAATATACCTTCATCTCCTGTTAGTGTTGCAATTGATACTGCTGCCAATATCAAAAGTACAATTATTGTTATAACTAATGCAATTAATGTAATTCCTTTGTTTTTTTGTTTCATTTTTTCTCCTCCTTCTTCATTTGTAGTTTGTACAAATATTTATTTATGTAATTATGTTGTTATACTTTTACATATTTATATCATATCACTTTTACTTTTACAATAGATTTTTAAAACATTTATTAATTTTTTATAAATTTTCAAATAAAAAAACCGTACAAATTTCAATTTACTTGAAAATTTTTGCACAGCTTATTTATAATTTGATTACTATTTATTTATATATTTTTCATATTTACAGTCCAATATACAAAGCAACTCTAAAACCTATTTCATCACTTGAGTAAGTAACTCTTATGAAAGAAACTCTACCAGAAGCCGGTTGATTATAACCAGTCATATTGTAAGATCCTCCTCGAACAACCCTAGTTGAACCTGTAGCCTCCATTGTCCATTCAAATACATTTCCTGCCATATCATATATATTTTTTACACAATAATCATCTTTTGCTCCCGTTTTTGTTGGATTATTTGTTGAATCATCTTTATAATTTCCCTTTCCCTCACTATATGATACATATGAATTTGGAATATCTTGTGTAGGAATTCCATCTATATATCTATTATCAAAAAATTGCATTGTTGCATCCCATTGTATTCCATATACTAATGTACTTGTTACTCCTTCATATCCTTTTTGTTCTGCAAATTCCTTTGCTTTTTCCACTGCTCCTTCTACTGGATTATTTGTTGCATTTCCCCATTTTATATTATTATATACATCTGCATTTTTTTGTACTATTACATTTCCATTAGTATCTTTTCCTGCTTCAAATCTTCCTATATAAAATCCTCCATTTTTCGTTACGCTTGACACCATTTTGTCATATTCTGCACCTTCTGTTGAATATCCACTCGTATATGGTTCTGAATAATTATCCTCTGTATATGGTTGTTTACTTCCACTAATATATCCTGCAACTCTTTTAAAATTATCAATATCTGGCACTGGTACCCATACAAATTGATTTCCATGTTTACTGTTATCTAAGTCATCACCTTCAACATCTGAAATAACAAGTCCTGTATCTATGTTTCCTCCACTATAATAAAATCCATCTGGTATTTTCACACCATCTACATAAGATTTTAAATTCACTGCTTCAGTATCTATTTCATCTGCTGTATAATCTGTATAAAATACTTCATTATCTACTTTTATACCCTGAACATAGAATATATTATGACTTTCTTCATTAATAATATATAAATCCCTATATGTATTTACATCTACACTATCACTATTCGATTTTATTTTCTCATAATCTTTTCCATAATTCAAAGTTAAATTATCAAGTGCTGATAAATCAATTACTAAAAATCTACCTGTATCAACTGCATCACTAATAACTCCTGCTCCTCTTATATTTCCTATATTTGTATATTCAACTTTTGCTGGAATAGTACCATTTTGTAAATAAAAAGATGAAATTTTATCTCTTAAATTTTCTATATCATTTTGCATTTCTCTTAAATTACCAATCTTAAGGTTATCCCTAACATAATAAATAATCATATTCGTAATA
The DNA here is from genome assembly GCA_947588915.1 of uncultured Clostridia bacterium. Next base: position 2,631 of record CANPZA010000023.1, on the reverse strand, counting down.
ATTACTAATACAACTATAGATATAGATAGTGAAACTAAAGAAATTCCTTTTGTATTTTTAATTTTATTTTTTATCATTTGAACCTTCTCCAATCAATTTTTATCTTTACTATTAGTTTACTATTTATTTTTTATAATTTCAAGAGTTTTTATATACAAATTATTATTTTATTAATAACTAACACTATTATTATTTTTTCTAATTAAATTATATATTCTATTTCTTTTCTTATAAATAATATCTTCTTTTATAACAATTGCCCACAAGACTAAGATAATAATAAATATAGCAAAATTTTTTATTTGATAAATAACTATACTTGAAATAAAAGTTAAAATTATCAAAGTAATAAATGATATTTCATTAATATATTTTTCTGCTGGTATTCTACCAAAAAATATATGTAAGATTCCTTTTAAGCATCTTCCGCCATCTAATGGAAAAATTGGCAGAAGATTAAATAAAATTAATACTAAATTGGAATATACTATAGTTAATTGTGAAAAAATATCTAAATTTTGTTGTAAAGATATTAATATAACAAAAAAATTAGTTAAAGGTCCGACTAATTGCAACTATTATCTTCTTTAACTCAAAAATGTTTGCTTTTTTTACTTTTTTATTATAGTCTTTTGGTACTATTTTAAATGAAATAGATAATCCATAAGGTAATATTTCCATCATTGCTGGTTTCATACCTAACAATAACCCTGCAATCAAATGTCCAAATTCATGAATTATAGCAAAAAACATAATTATAAAATATATTTTTAATTGTTTTGTAAAATAGAATAAAATTATCAAAAGAAATATTTTTAAATCAATTCTAAATCGCATAAGTCCTCTCCTTATAATTCTAAAATCATTTGTGGATTAACAGTTCTTTCTGATATTCTTATTTCAAAATGTAAATGTGGTCCTGTAGAATTTCCTGTTGAACCAACTTCTGCGATTTCTTGCCCTTGTACTACTTTATCTCCTTGCTTTACATATAAATTATTACAATGTGCATAAATAATACTAACTTCTCCTATTTGAATTTTTAAATGTTTTCCATATCCTCCTTCTTCAGATGATAAAACAACCTCTCCATCTGTTGCTGATTTTATTTTTGTTCCTAAATTCGTTGCTATATCTATTCCTGTATGATCTCTCGGAATGGAGCTCCTTTCTACATCTCGCTGTCCATATACTGAAGTAATTGCTCCTTCAATGGGTTTTATAAAAGTAGTTGTATTTTTTATATTTTGTATATCAATATCTGTTTGTGATAAAACTTCTTGCTCATTATTTTCTATTTCTTGTTCTGTATTCTCTATTTCTGTAATTTCCTGTGTTTCTTCTATTGCACCACCTATTGCTATATCATCTTTGGCTTCTTCTTGATTATTATTTAAATTTATTAAATTCATGACTTGATTTTTTACATTTTCATATAATTCCTTAAAATTAGTATCATAAGAAAGGATTTCATTTGCTTTATTTATAAAATCTTCTGAAAATATATATTGATTATTTTGTATAACATATACTACCAAATAAATAGTAATACATATTATTATTTGTATTATCATCTTTTTTAATAATTTAATATCTTTTTTATTATTTACTGTCACTTTAGCAATAGGTCTTGTCTCACCTTGCTTTCTTCTTTGATATATTTCTTCTGCTCGTCTTATTTTTTCTTCTACACTAATTGCTCTTTCCATAAAAACACCTCTTCCTTAGTTTTTCCAATATGTTGTTTTTAAATCTATTTAAACATATGCTAAAGTAAGAGGTTTTATTCCTTATTTTATTATAAGCAATAATGCTTGTATTATAATTATTGCACTTGATAAAAATGCATATCTTTTTAATCTTATATATTTTCTACTATTTTTTATACTTCTAATTGTCTTTTGTTCACTTTCATTTTCTAATTTTGAAATATAATTAGAAATCAACATTTCAGCTTCTTTAAATATATAATCTTTATCTTTGTTTACTCTTTCTGTTTGATTAATAACATTATTTTTATCTATTTTTTCAAGTTTTTTGACTTTCTTAGTTGATTTTAAAATCACAATAGCCTCATCTACTAAGTTAGATGGTAAATTTTTAAGTACCACCATATTTTTCATTTTACTAGTTTCCATAGCTACCTCCCTTGAAATTTACTTTTATATTTAAAGTTTTTCCATTTTTTTCAAGGTTATACAAAAACATTTATATACTTTTTAATTATATCTTCCTGAGTTTTAAAAGTTTCATTGGTTGACAAAATTAAATAATCTATGTATAATAATTATAGAAAATGGAGAAACCACAAACATGGTTTGCCAGTTAGTGATGACACATCTAACCGTTAATTTTACAGATGTGTCTGTTTTTTATTGGTTATTTTTGTTTGCTAATAATTACAACTATTGCTTTAATTAAGGCAAACGTAATGATAGTTATTCCAATTAATGAATATTATACATGAATTTTTATAAAATTTTTATTGGTTGACAAAATCAGATAATCTGTATATAATAATTATAGGAAATGGAGAAACCACAAACATGGTTTTCCTATTTTGATATGTAAAAACACATCGCAACGGTCAAATTACAGATGTGTTTTTTTATTGGTTATTTGCTCTTACAA
>CANPZA010000022.1 GCA_947588915.1 uncultured Clostridia bacterium | reverse complement strand
CGTATGGAATGGGCAAGTGAATTTTTTGATTTTTATAATCTTCCAACATTAACTCCAGAAGAAGTAGTAAAAGGAATAGGAAAAGGATATACACAAGCAGATTTACCAAGAGATATAAGTGAGAGATTTGCATATATGACAGCATTGATAACAGCAGATGAAACACAAGTAGAGGCTTGTAGAGAATTTATAAGAAAACATTGTGATCCAGAATATCTTTCAATTTATGACATATATTGGGCAGGAAATGATGAAAGAAAAATGGAAAAAATATCAGAATTACAAGAAATGCCATTATCTTTACATATAGCAGATGAATCAAAACAATATGCTGAAGAAGGGGCTAATGCTTATATTGACATAGGTCAAATGTATAGTAGTTATTTAGCAAGAGAAAGCACTAAAGAAAGAGGTGAAGATAATGAAAGAAGTTGAATATAGTGAAGCAGCAACACAAGTATTAGATATATTAAATTACACAAGACAAGAAGATGTAAAAAAAATCCCACAAAGTTTTATAAAGTTTTTGAATAATATTTCAAATAAACAGGATACCCCAAAATTTAATCACGAATATCCAATAAGTGCATTAAACCTAACAAAGAAAACCAAAGAACTTTTAGGTTTTATATATATTACTTGGTGGGCTAATAGCGAAGAGCGTGAAAAATATAAAAATATAATACACTCTAATAATATAAAACCAGAAGGAATTACAAATTATGATGCAAATGATATTTTTAAGAAAAAAGTAGAAAAGAAAACTAACATAAATAATGGTACATCAGAAACCTCTATCATTGAATACAAGAAAGAAAATTTATTTAAAAGAATTTTAAACAAATTATTAAGTTTCTTTGCAAATAAAAATGAAGGGGGTAATATATAATGATAAACAAAGAATTAATTGAATTGCAAAAGGGTTGCAATGCAACTTGTGTTGTAATTCAAAATGAGGATATAAAAGAACTAGAATCAAATATTTTAGTGAATTCAACTTACGATATAAATGATTTAATTAAAATTTTTAAAGAAAATATAAGTAGTAAAAAATATGATTATTTTGTAATAGAAGAAATTGATAAAATGAATTCAAATGAGCAAGATATATATTACCAAATTATCAAAGATAGAGAATTTTGTGGATATAGACTACCAGAAGATATAATCATTGTTCTTACAGTAAAAAGTAAAGAAACTTTAAAGAATATATCACAGAAACTTTATAATCTTTGCGTGGTTGCTTTTTAAGGTTTGAAGAAAGGAAGTGCCACGAATGGATGCTAGTATGATTTATGATATTAAAAGAAAAATGCTAACGAAGTATCCTAGATTTGGAAGTGAAATAGCAAAAGCAAATATTGAATTCAAAGATGATTTACCTTTTCATACTGCAGCAACTGATGGGCAAAATATCTATATTGATCCAAATTATTTTGCAAGTTTAAGTGAAAGTGATAGATTATTTACAATAGCACACGAAATAATGCACATTAAATTTATGCACGCTTTTAGATTAAAAGATAAAGAGGGTAAAATAAGGGATTCAGAATTATGGAATATAGCAACAGATGCTATTATAAATGCAAATCTAGAAAGAGATGGATTTACAATTAAAGAAGGATATGTAAATATACCAGAAGCATTGAATTATTCAGCAGAAGAATTTTATCAAATTTTATTACAAGAAAAAGAAAAGAAAAAACAAGAGCAACAACAAAGCCAAAATGGTGATGAGCAGAATCAAGATGAAAACGGACAGAAACAAGATGGCAATAATAATAGTAGCAATGAAATGAATCAAGACCAAGATAGCGAATCAAATGAAAATTCAGAGAATGAAGAACAGAAAGATGAAGGTCAAAACGGAGAAAATAAGCAGACATCTAGGCAGGGTGATGATCATAGCTTATGGGAAGAAGCATTTAAAAATAGAGAACAAAATAAAAAGCAAGGTGGAAAAAAACGAGAAACTCAAAGAGATTCAAAAGAAGAACAGACACCAGTAGAAGAACAGGAAATGGGACTTGATGAAAAAGATGAATTTACAAAAAATAGAAAAGAAAAAAGGGAAAAATTTAAAGCAAGACGTGAAAAAACAGAGCAAGACATAAGAGGAAAAACTGGTGAAGCAATAAAATTAGATAACATAGGAGAAAGCAAAGAAGAAATTGATTGGAAAGTTCTAATACGAAGGGAAGTAGAAAAGACCGAAACAATATGGAGCCAAAGAAGATCGATTGCAGAAAATAATTATGCTTATAGATTAGAAGAAAATGATATTGAAGATGATGCTGAAACAGAAATTATGATTGATGTTTCTGGATCTGTAGAATTAGATTTAGTTAAGGCTTTTTTAAGACAAATAAAACCATTATTAAAGCAATCTAAATTAAGAGTAGGATGTTTCAATGAAAGATTTTGGGGACTTGTTGATATAAAAAATGTAAGAGATATAGATAATTTTACTATACCAGATGGTGCAAGAGGACATTCTGCTTGGACAGAAGATTGGGATTTAGCAGTAAGAAGTTTTACAAAAAAAAGGGAAATAAACAAAATAGTATTTACTGATGGCTATCCCTGTCCTGGTACAATGCCAAAAAATGATTTGAGAAAAGAAAATATTATTTGGCTTGTATATGGAAATAAGGATTTCAATCCCTGTTGTGGTAAAGTTATAAATATTACAGAAAAGCAGTTAGAACAATTACATTTAATTAATACAGACTCTTCAATGGAAGATAAAAGTAGATAAAGTACCTAAAAAGTGCTTTATTTTTATTTGCTTTAACATATCAAAGCCAAGAGCAAGACAAAAAAGTACTTGCTAAAACATGTTAATTACTTTAGGTAATTAGAATCTTAGTCATTTACAAGTTTCTGTTTATTATATTTAAATTCAGTATAACCTATATGAAAGCCACAAGGACAATCATATAATAAATTATAGCTAAAAGAAATATCATGACTATTATCTTCCCAAACATAAACTGTACCTGAGTCATTTATATAACTTGTATCAGGGATAAAATAACTAGATAAACCTTGAGAGTAATCATCTAAAAAACTTTTTACAATTTCAAATTTAGAATCTAAATTTTGTTTGCTTAAATCTAAAGAAATATTATCATTAATAGCAAAATTAAAATATCTATTATAATCAATAAATTTTCCATCATTACTAAATTTTATAAAAAACATATAGTCACCTTCTAGTTCAAAAAATTTACCATACTTACTATTTTCAATTACAACACAATTATTTAAGAAATTATCTTCTAATTCCTGTCTTGAGAACTCTATATATTCTTTTTCTTCATTTGATGAAAATCTTTTATAATCTAAAACATTATTAATATTATATTTTATTGTTAAATCCATAAGTTTCGAAAATAAATCATAATTAATTTCTTGTTTGGCTTCCTCATAAGTCAAATGTTTTGAGGGACCAATTTCGTAAAGATAAGATGAAGAATATTCGAATTTATTTTTATCATTATTCTCAAAACTAATTGTAGAATCATTATAAGTATATTTTTTATTATTTTGTAATAAAAAAACATTTATTGAAAAAAGTAGAAGAATAGATAGTATTATACCTATACTAAAAAAATATATGAATTTTTTATTTTTTCTTAAACTATTCAAATTTACCATCCTCCTTCATTTTAAAATAAAAAGTTGCAGTAACTCCATTTTTATTTTTGTTATTTTGAATTTCTAATTTACCATGATGTAATCTGGCGATTTCTTGACACAAGGTTAAACCAATTCCCATATTATTATTAGAATTTTTATCAAAAGAATTAGGAATAGAGTAGAAAGGTTTAGTAATATTAGCTAATTCATTTTCAGGTATCCCATTTCCATAATCAGTAACTCTTAGAAAGTTTTTAGTTAAAGAAACATAAATTGTTCCACCATTTTCATATGCTCTACTACTATTTTTAATTAAATTTTCTAGTAAGCATTGAATTAGATAAGGATCAGTTTTGATAATAATATTTTTTTGAATATTTGTTTCAATCTTGATTTTTTGAAGTTTAGAATAATAATTAAATTCTTTACAAGTTTGATTAATAACCTCTGAAATATTACAATATTCAAAGATTTTTTCATCTTTATTATTTAATATAATGTTCATTAATGTATCTTTAATACCAGATACATAGCTAGCTCTATTATTAATAATTTTTAAATATTCTTCTCTTTTTTTATCAGATAATTTTTTGTTATTTAGAATAGAAGAAAATATAAGCATACTACTAATAGGAGTATTAATTTCATGCATCAATTCATTAATAAATATCTTCCTATTATCAGAAATAGTCTGAATATTTTTGATATTTTCTTGAATAGAGCAAAAAGTATCCCTTAAAGTATAGCTTAGTTTGCTAATTTCATCAGTACCAGTAAATATAGGGGAATTAGAATAATTTTCTCCATATGATATATTCTGAGCAAAGGAGTCTAGCTTTTCAATTTTTTTAGTAATTATACGTATAATACTGATAATAGCCAAAGAAACTATAAAAGGAAAGAATAAGCTAATTACTAAAAATACTTTTACAATTTTATCTTTTAATATGTAAATTTCATTAATATTATTTTTCGTAATAAATGTATAAGTAGTATCTTCGACTGTAAATTTAGATGATGTAAATAATTTCTTCTCATTATCTATATTACAAATATAAGAAATTAACTCACTTTCATTTGGATAAATTTCATTCAAAATATTATCAGATATTGTTATATCATTTCTATAAATTAAATTATCATTTATATATAAATATATATTGGTTGGCATTTGATTGTTTTTATAGTCATTCGAAATATTATAACAAATTTCAACTATAGATTGAGGCATAATTTTATTATCATTTTTATATTCAAAATCATAGCCAATAACAGCATCTCTTGACTTTTGAATTGTTGAAATTTTTGTAAATATAATATTACGAATATTATTATGCTCTTTTTTACTATTTTCAATATAAAGATTTATATTATTATTATGACTAAATATAATAATAATAAAACCAATTGTAACTTCTGTAATTATTACTAAGAAAAAGGATAATAAAAAAATTTTTTGATTAAGTTTCATCTTCTTTCTCCAATCTATATCCAACTTTAGAAACTGTGATAATTTCTTTTTTTAGTTCTAAATTTTTACGTAATTTTTGTATATTTACATCTACAACTCTTGTATCTATATTACAATCAATACCCCAGATTTTATCTAAAATCTCTTCTCTAGAAATAGTTTGTCCTTGCTTTTCATACAATAAATGAAATAAATCATATTCCTTAGGAGTTAGAGGAATTAATTTATCTCTTAAATATACTTGTCTTTTATAAAGGTCTAATTTTATATCTTTGTAACATAATGTGATTTTTTGTGGTAGAGGCTCTAAAATAGATTTAACTATTGTTTTTAATTTTATTGGTTCAAGAGGTTTATTTAAAAATAATCTAATTCCTAACTGATAACACATAAGTTCAGATGCTAAATCAGATTTTGCAGTAATTGCAACAATTGTAGTAATATTATTAGAAGATATATTTTTTATAATATCAATTCCATTTAATTTTGGTAACATTAAATCTAATAATATGAGATCAAAATGAGTGGAATTTATCATATTTAATGCAGTTTCACCATCATAAGCATGAAATATTTTATAGTTATTTAAAACTTCACTCATAGCTTTTGATAATAATATATCATCTTCTACTATTAATATTTTTGACATAATTAATTCCTCCTCCTATCTGAATATGAAATTCTATAGCTATAATTTTGATAGAAAAATATATATACAATTTTATCACCTCAATAAAATGATATAATAAATAAAATAGAAAAACATCATAAAATTGTAAAATTTATAAAATACTAATTAGAATTTTCCAATACCTCACCAGTAGATGCATCAATGTAGATTTCATTATAGATGTTGTATTTAAAGTGCCACATTCGTTTGAATAATGGATTTTCAATATATTCTTTCGATTTTGGATCTGTAATTTTTTTAGTATTAACAATTTCTAAATATGAATTAGATAAAAGAGAAGAGGTAGTGTTAAAGTGATTTTGGGCTATTTTTTCAGCAGTATCAAGATTTATTTTAAATGGGGTGTCTTCAAAATTTTTATAATTAACTTGTTTACTTTCAACAGTAATATTTTCTAAAGAAACAGTTTTAGGTAATGGAATTAAAGTGTAATAGCTAATATAATCTTCTTGTGAAGTATCACAATAATATTCTTTTATTTTTAAGTTTTTAGTGTGCCATATATCTTGATAATAAAAATCTTTTTCTATTTCAGGTTCACAATTAAAGTATCCATTAGAATTTTTACAACAGACAAGGATATTTCTAAATTCAAAAAAATTTGAGTTTGTAGAATCTATTAAATCTAAAGTATTTATAAATTCTAAATTTTCCAAAACTTGAAATAATTCAGTTTTAGATGTAATTAATTTCATATAAAAATTTCCATAAGGCATAAGATTAATATCATTGATAAGTTGTTTATCAATTAATTTTTCACTATAATAATTATAGTAGTAAGATGGTGTATTAATGGATTCTTTATGTACTATATAGTCATCATTTTCTGATCTTTTATTTAGAAAGATTTTTATATCTTCAACTTTTTCTTCCTTTGGAATCATAAAAATACCACCAAATGCGCAATTACCAAATTCTCCAAAATTTTCATAAGTTGCATATTCATTTAAAGTTAGTTCTAACTGAGAAGAATCAGATAAATAATAACTATCAAGTGTAAAGCTATAATTTCCCTTTTTGGCAAATATTAAAACATTATATTTTTCGAAAATAGATATATCTAATATTTTACCTTCAACATTAATTGTATTATCACAAAAATAGTCATCTGGTTTTTCTAAAAAATTATAATAAAAGGTATCTGGATTCCAACTATCATCTTTATTAATATATAAATAAATTCTATAATAGCTATAAGGGTAGATTGAGTCAGATGTTTTTATTTCTAAGTTTTGATGAGTAAGCATTGATTCTTTGTTTCCTTTTGTTTTTTGAAAAATTATTGTTATTATAGTTATTAATGTAAATATTAATATGAATATAACAAATTTTTTTATATACTTCTTAATTTTCATATTGTTTACACATCCTCTTTACATTTGAAATTGTATTTATTATATTAGAAGTATCTAATTTTTACAACAATATATAGAAAATATGTATTTTTAATATTTGCGTTTTTTATGTAAAAGAAAAAATGCACTTTAAAGAGGTTGGCTATGAGTTGATAATCAGATTCAAACACAATAGATTTTGATAGTTTAAATATTGAAAAGATTGTTATTTTCATCATTTAAATATAAAACCTTAATATCTAATCTATTTAGTTATTAGTTTCTTTCAATGTAATTAAATTAATAAAAATTCTGAAAAAGAGGACAAAATTCAACTTTTATGGTACAATAATAAAAGAATTATAAAATTTTAACTATAGGAGTAGAAATGGAAGATATAAATGTATTATATGAAAAGATGCCAAATGGATTAGATGATATAGCAAAATTCTTAGATTTAAATCCAGAAAAAACTATATTTATGCATTCAACATCATTTGATGAAAGTAATCCTAATAATTTAAAAAGAAAAGCTATTAACAAAGGAAGAATGCTTTATGCAGAAATATTATCATATACTTCTAATAAGAGCAATGGTGCTAAATCAGTAATTACATATTATAATAATGAATTACTTAACTACTATGAAAAAATAGGATTTTTAAAGTTAGATAATATTATACAAGTAGGAGAAAATAGAAAAATAACTTATCCTTATAATTCTGTATCAACAATGCTCAATAAAAGATTAAAAGAAAATAATATATTAAGAGAAAAGCTATCTGGATATACGATAGTTTCATCATATTTAGGTTTAGAAGATGAAGAAAATGCAAAACTTATTAATGGAAAATTACTTATGAGACCTAAAGACCAAGAAAGATTTAATTCAAAATATGAATTTAGAATCTTGTCAGAAAAGTATAATTTTAGTATGCCAAAAGGTATAGCTTTTAAAGGTTTATCAAATATTGAAACTAAATTAAAAGAATTATTAAATAATTTGGAATTTAATGAAAATATTAATATATGGGTGAAACTAGAAAATCAAAGTTCAGGTGCAGGAAATATTTTAGTAGAAAATATTAATAATGTAGATATAGTAGACTTAAGAAATAAAATATTTGAAGTTGCTAAAAAAGTATATGAAAATGAATATATATTAGAACAAATGCCACTAGTAATTGAAATTGATGTGAATTCAATATCAAATGAAAAACAAATTGAAAATATTGGGGTTGAAGCAGTTATATCCAATAATAAAGTAACCATATTAGGAGGTGTCAGTCAAGCAACGAATAATGATGGTTCATACATAGGAAGTGAAGTAACTGATAAAACATATGAATATATTGATATTGCACAAGAATGTGCGAAACAAGCATTTATAGCGATTTGCAAAGAAGGTTATAGAGGATTTATTACTATAGATGTATTAGTAACTAAAAATAATAAGACAAATGAAATAAAGGCATATAATATAGATCCAAATGCTAGATTTTCAGCTGGAACTATGTTATTAAAGAATATCCATTCAGCAGAGAAAGTGAATGGAACAAAAATATATGGAATATCATATTCAAATGGAATAGCAATAGGCGATAATATAATGTATCATTTAAAAAAAGCAATGGGAAATTATAGCTATAATAAAAATTCCAAAAAATTAGGAATTGTTCCGGCACTTATTAATGATGTAATTAACATTGTTGAAGACAGATACTATTTAAAATCAGTTATTATTGATACATCATATAGGGCTACAGTAGAAAAATTTGAAAAATTTAAAAGCTATTTTAGAAAATTATAGGAGGCAATATGGAATATAAAGTTTGGATAAATTATATACTTGTAAGGTTAAAAATTAGAAAGATACTACCATCAAAAATTATAAGTAGAGTAAAAATAAAAGAATGTAATGAACCATTAGTAAGAATAGATAAAGATTCAAATTTTGTTTTTGATAAACGAATGAAACCACCAATTTTTCTGAGAAAAACTGTTTATGAAAAACTAAAAGTTTTATCTAAACAATTAGAAAAAGAAGGAATTAAAATTAAATTATATGATGCATATAGAAGTTTAGAAGAACAAATAAATTCATGGGAAAAGCGTTTAGAAGAAACTAGGAAAGAATTTCCTAATTTATCAGAAGAAGAGGTAAAGGCTAAAACTAATTTTAAAGTTGCAAATCCTATAGATAAAAATAATGTAGGTGGACATCAAACAGGTGGTGCAATAGATATAACATTAATTTCTGATAATGGTGTAGAATTTGATATGGGAACTAAATATGAAGAATATAATGAAAAAACAAAAACAGATTCAAAATTAATAACTAAGGAGCAAATAAAAAATAGAAAAAAACTTTTAAATGCTCTTAAACGGATTAGACTTTGTAAACTTTCCAGGAGAATGGTGGCATTTTTGTTATGGAGATAAAATGTGGGCAGCATATAAAAATAAGAAAGAATGTAAATATGGATATATTAGTAAGGAGTGATGAAATGTTAGAATTGGAAGAAAATAATAAAATATTACAACAACTTGAAGAAAAAATAAGAATTTTAGGTGATTCTCTTTGACATAGATAATTTAGAAAAAGAATTAAAAATTTTGGAAAATAAAACAGGTGAAACTGATTTTTGGGATGATAGTAAAAATTCTACTAAAATATTATCACAAATAAAATCTATAAAAAATAAAACTACTAAATATAATCAAATAAAAACAGAACTTACAAACATACAAGAACTAAGTGAATTAGTAGAATTAGAAAATGATATTGAAATGGCAAAAGAAATAATTAAAAACACAAGTAAGCTACAAAAAGATATAGAAAAATTTGAAATTACGACTTATTTATCAGGAAAATATGATGCAAATAATAGTATAATTACTATACATCCAGGAGCAGGTGGCACAGAGTCTCAAGATTGGGCAGAAATGCTATATAGAATGTATACAAGATGGGCTATGAAAAATAATTATCAAGTAAAAGAATTGGATTATTTAGAAGGGGAAGAGGCAGGTCTAAAAAGTGTAACCTTTGAAATAATTGGCGAAAATAGTTATGGATATATGAAATCTGAACTAGGAGTACATAGACTAGTCAGAATTTCTCCATTTGATAGTGGAGGAAGAAGGCATACATCATTTGCATCAGTTGAAGTTCTTCCAGAAATAACAGAAGACATTGAATTAGATGTAAATCCAGATGATTTAAGAATAGATACTTATAGAGCTTCACGGGGCAGGAGGACAGCATATAAATAAAACATCATCTGCTGTTAGAATTACTCATATACCAACAAATATTGTTGTATCATGTCAATCAGAACGTTCTCAAATTCAAAATAGAGAAACTGCAATGAAAATGTTAAAGTCTAAGTTATTAGATTTAAAAGAAAAAGAACAAAAAGAAAAAATAGAAGATTTAAAAGGAATCCAGAAAGATATTGCATGGGGAAGCCAAATTCGTTCATATGTATTTTGTCCTTATACTATGGTAAAAGATCATAGAACGAATTACGAAGTAGGAAATGTACAAGCAGTTATGGATGGAGAAATAGATGATTTCATGGAAAGCTATTTAAAGATGCAATACAAGCATTAAACACAATAAGATGAATTACTTCATATAATAAATAAGGCATATTAAAATTTTAATATATCTTTTTATATATAAAAGGCAAGTGATAGAAATGGAAAAAATAGTTTTAAAATTTGGAGGAAGCTCTGTTGCAGATAACAATTGTTTAAAATTAGTAGCTGATAAAATTATAGAAATGAAGGATAAAAATTATGACATTGTAGTTATTGTTTCAGCACAAGGAAAAACAACGGATAAACTTATTAATGAAGCAAAAGAACTATCTGACATTGTTCAAGACAGAGAAATGGATATGCTACTAAGCAGTGGTGAACAAATTGCAAGTGCAAAATTAAGTATTTTATTAAATAAATTAGGATATAAAGCTATATCTTTAACTGGATGGCAGGCTGGAATTTGTACTAATAATACAAACCAAGATGCAATTATAGAACATATTAATACATCAAGAATAGATAAAGAACTAAATAATGGAAATATTGTGATAATTGCGGGATTTCAAGGTATTAATGAAAATATGGATATTACTACACTTGGCAGAGGTGGTTCTGATACAACAGCTGTAGCAATTGCATCAGCATTAAAAGCAAAAAATTGTTATATATTTTCTGATGTTGATGGAATATATACAACAGATCCAAATAAATTTTCAAATAGTAAAAAAATACCAACACTTTCTTATCAAGAAATGCATGAGCTTTCTACTGAAGGTGCAAAAGTACTTCATAATAGATGTGTAGAAATAGGAGAAAAATTTAAAATACCTATTATCACAAAATCTACTTTTAATAATAAATCTGGATCTGTAATATCTGATATTATTGAAGAAAATACTATAAAAGGTATCGTAAAAAAAGAAACATCTAGAGTTTCAATTGTAGGAAATGGTATCATTAGAAATTTAAATTCAATAAAAAAAATATTAGATATAATAGAAAAGCAAAAACTTGAAATGCTTGATTTTATGGTTACAGAAACAAAGATTACAATTACATTTAAAAATGTAGTTGATGATAAGATTATAAATGAAATTCAAGATGAATTGTTTTAAAAAGTTTTTCAAATACTTATATTTAGAAATTTGCTAAATATAAGTATTTTTTTGTTCTAAAAAAGACAAACCTTGAATATATATATTTTAGCAAGTAAATATTGGGAGGTATTTATTATGACTGTTGATGAAAGAAAAAATATGTCTACAGGTGTAATTCAAAATCTTATATTAGAAAATAGGGGAAAACTAAGTATATCTGGTGTATTAGATGTTTTAAGCTTTGATGATCAAGTTGTAATTTTAGAAACAGAATTGGGACTACTTACTGTAAAAGGAGAAAATATTAGAATTAATAAATTAAGTATAGATACTTCCGAAGTAATTGTTGAAGGAGATATCTCATCTTTAACTTATAGTGATAAAGATACAGAAAAGACAAAAGGAAGTTTTATGAGTAAAATATTTAAATAAAATTAGTGGAAGGAAGTAAACTATGGTTACAAATCAAGTACAATTGTTCTTTATTTTTATATTAAATGGTATTTTAATTGGACTATTATTTGATTTTTTTAGAATATCTAGAAAAGTTATAAATACTAGTGATTTTGTAACATATGTTGAGGATATCTTATTTTGGATTATAACAGGTTTTTCTATATTGTATTCTACATTTGTTTTTAATAATGGAGAATTACGATTTTTTATGTTTTTAGGTATCATACTAGGTGCTATTTTTTATATGGTACTTATTAGTTCTTACATAGTAAAAATAAATATAAAAATTATTGAGCAAATAAAATCTTTTATCAAAATACTTATTACCCCAATAAAATTTATTATAAAGCCTTTACGACATATATTTTTAAAACCTGTAACATTTCTTTTTATCAATATACGAAAAAATTTTACAAATTTTCTCTCTAAAATACATAATATTATTAAAAAACCAAAAAAGAATATAAATATTGTAAAAAATTGATAATAAAAGAAGGATTTTAAATAAAAATGTAGAATATATAATTGTAATATCCGTAAGGATTTAACATATTTAATTGGAGAGATACTGATGAAAATACATAAAATATATTCAAAGTTACTTGTAATGATAGTTGCTATATATGTGATTTTTACTTTAGCAAGTCAACAAAAAACTTTAAATCAATATAAAAATGATAGTGATGAATTAACTTCTCAAATAGAAAAAGAAAAAGAATATAAAGAAGAACTTGCTGAGAAAAAAGATAATGTTACATCATTAGATTTTATTGAACAAACAGCAAGAGAAAAGTTGGATATGTATTATCCTAATGAAAGAGTTTATATAGACAGAGGAATGTAATTAAAATTATATTCCTTTTTTTGGAAAAAATATTCCATTTTTTAAAAATTTATGTTATAATATTTATATTATATTTATTTCTTGATACAATTCCCATATAAAAATAAAATAAGGAGGCAAATTTGTTATGGATATAGAATCAATGACTTTGCTTGAATTAAAAGAATTAGCAAAAGAATATAATATTAGAAATACTTCTAAGTTAAAGAAAGAGGAGCTTATTACTATTTTAAAACAAATTATGGAACCAAAAGCACCAGAAATTGATGAAAAAATAGAAGAAAAAGAGTTAATTGAAAGGCAATATGATGAAAATGGAGAACCAATTGTAGATTATAAACTAACAAACGAGGGAGATGAAATTGTAGAAGGAATATTGGATATTTTACCAGATGGTTATGGCTTTTTAAGAGGGGATAATTTCTTATCTAGTGATAAAGATGTTTATATATCTATGGTTCAAATAAGAAGATTTAGGTTAGATACAGGAGATATAATAAAAGGTATTTCTAGATTCAGAGAAGGTGAAAAATTCCCATCTTTAATTTTTGTTGGAGAAGTAAATGGTGAACATCCTGAAAAGGCAATGAAAAGAAAGAGATTTGATGAATTAATACCAATATATCCAAATGAAAGATTACAGTTAGAGACTGTATCAAATGATTATGCAACTAGAATTATAGATTTAATGTCACCAATTGGAAAAGGACAAAGAGGAATGATTGTAGCTCAACCAAAAGTAGGAAAAACTACATTATTAAAAAAGGTTGCAAATAGTATTAGTACAAATAATCCAGAAGTAGAATTAATTGTATTACTAATTGATGAAAGACCAGAAGAAGTAACAGATATGAAACGTTCTATTAAAGGAGAGGTAATTCACTCTACATTTGATGAATTGCCTGAACATCATGTTAAAGTAGCTGAAATGGTTTTAGAGCGTGCAAAAAGATTAGTTGAACATGGTAGAGATGTAATTATATTATTAGATAGTATAACTAGACTTACGAGAGCATATAACCTTGTTATTCCTTCATCTGGAAGGACTTTATCAGGTGGTATTGATCCTGCTGCATTACATAAACCAAAAAAATTCTTTGGTGCTGCAAGAAATATCGAACATGGAGGAAGTTTAACAATTCTTGCAACAGCTTTAATTGAAACTGGAAGTAGAATGGATGATGTTATTTTTGAAGAATTCAAAGGTACTGGTAATATGGAAGTACACTTAGATAGAAAATTATCAGAAAGAAGAATTTTCCCTGCTATTGATATTAATAAATCTGGTACTAGAAGAGAAGATCTATTATTAACTCCAAAAGAGAAGGATACGGTTTTTGCTTTAAGAAAAGCTATGAACAGTATGCCTGTTGCTGATGTTACAGAACAAGTAATTAGCTATATGACTCAAACGAAAAATAATGAAGAGTTTATAGATCAAATAGATAACTATTTAAGAAGATTTAAATAAAAGGAAGGCTGTATCTGCTTTCCTTATTTATATTATTATATAATCATTTTGTTACATATTAAATATTAAAAAGTAAATACTACATATAATGAGGTGTAGTATGACAGATAAGGAAATTATAAATGATTGGAAAGCAGGATTAAGTAAAGAACAATTAAGTAGAATATATAAAAGACAATATAATATGAAAATAAAAATAATAAGAAGTTCAGTAAGACATAGACATAGTGGAAGTTTTATAACAAGTTTTGAGGCATTAAGATATGTTGAACAAGTAATATATAATTATTTGAAAAAGTAGAAATTTTAGAAGAGGGAGAGAGGTAAGCCTTATTTTTAGATATTAATTAAAAACGTTAATGATAATAATCAACAATAACTTAAATGGCTTATACATAAAATAAAATAGACCATAAACAGAAAAGAGGTAAAAGTGAGAGTAATACTATTTCCAGGATTAAATTTAGAATTTGAAATTAATAGCATAGCGATGAATATTGGAAATCTAAGTATTTATTGGTATGCTGTTTTTATTGTTTTAGCATTTACAATTGCTATATTATTCTTTAAAAAAGATGATGGTAAATATAAAATAAAGTTTGAAGACATGATGGAATTATTTTTGATATTAATTCCTATAAGTATAGTATTCGCAAGGATGTATTTTGTAATATTTAATTTTAATTATTACATTAACAATCCAGCTGAAATTTTAGATATTAGAAACGGTGGACTTGCAATATATGGTGGAATTATAGGTGCTATAATAACAATATTAATATTTTGTAAAATTAAAAAGATAAATTTTTTAAATGTTTTAGACTACATTGCTCCATATCTTGCATTAGGTCAAGCAATAGGAAGATGGGGGAATTTTTTTAACGGAGAAGCACATGGCTCAATTACAAGTAATATATTAAGAATGGGAATTGTCGAAAATGGAACTTATATTGAAGTACATCCTACATTTTTTTATGAATCAATTTGCAATTTAGTTATATTTTTAATTCTTTATTGTATGAGAAATAAAAGACAATATAGAGGTCAATTAACATATATTTATTTAACTTTATATGGACTAATCAGAGCAATTATAGAGGGGTTAAGAACAGATAGTTTAATGCTAGGTAGTTTTAGAATTTCACAAGTAATATCAATTTTATTATTTATGGTATTTGGAAGTATCTTAATTTATAAGAAAGTAAAAGGTAAAATAAAAAATGAGTAAAAGAAAAATAATAACAATTGGATTAATTATATTATTCAGTATAATATTTTTAGACCAAGTAACAAAAGCAATTTTCATGAACAAGAATATTATTATCATACATAATTTCTTATGTATAGAGTACACACAAAACACTGGTATTGCTTTCAATATTGGCTCAAATAATGTAGTGATTATAATCATAATAAATATAATGATTTTAGGATTAATTATTAAATTTATTAAAGATAATAATTTACATATAGAAACTTTAGTTTCACTATTTATTGTTCTTGCTGGAGGAATATCCAATTTAATTGACAGAATATTTAGAGGTTTTGTTATTGATTTTATAGATGTAAATATATTTAATTTTCCAAATTTTAATGTAGCTGATATTTGTAT
>CANPZA010000021.1 GCA_947588915.1 uncultured Clostridia bacterium | reverse complement strand
TTGGAATAACAGCTTTGGTTGCAATTCAAGTAATTATAAATGTTGCGGTTGTAACATCATCAATGCCAGCAACAGGAATGCCTTTACCATTTTTTAGTTACCGGAGGAACTGCGTTATTTATATTGCTGTGTGAGATGGGAGTACTACTCAATATATCTAGAGCTGGAGCTAAATCTTGATGTTTTTTGGGACGGGGTCAAAAAACATCATTAAAAATAAAAAAATGATGTTTTTTGACCCCGTCCCAAAAAACATCAAAGGAGAGTAAAATTGAAAGTAGTTATAGCTGCAGCTGGAACAGCTGGTCATATTAATCCAGGAATTGCGATTGCAAATAAAATAAAAAAAGAAAAGCCTGATTCTAAAATTATATTTATAGGAACTACAAGAGGCTTAGAAAATGATTTGGTTCCAAGAGCTGGGTATGAATTGAAAACAATACATGCATATGGCTTTAGTAAAGAAATTTCATTTAATAACATGAAAAAAATATATTTAACATTAAAAGGATATGGTGAAGCAAAAAAAATTATAAAAGAATTTAAGCCAGATATAGTTATTGGAACAGGTGGATATATATGTGGGGCAACTATTACATCAGCATATAAATTGGGAATTCCGACAATGATACATGAAAGTAATAGTTTTCCGGGAAAAGCAGTTAAAATGTTGGCTAAAAAGACAAATACTATTTTAGTTTCTTTCGAAGATGCTATTTCAAGAATAAAAAATGCTAGAAATATAGTGTATACAGGAACACCTGTAAAAATAAAAAAGCAAGAATATGGAATTAATGAAAAAAATAAAATTTTAAGTGATATAGGACTAAAAGGGCTAAGACCGATTATATTAGTTTCAGGAGGAAGTCAGGGAGCTCAAAAAATTAATGAAGCAATTATAGAAATAATTAAGAATAAATTGAATAAAAATTATGAAATGATTTGGGCAACTGGACCAAAACAATATGATATAATTAAGCAAGAATTAAGAAATGATAATATAGATATTAATAACATACATAATATGGCAATAATACCATATGTTTATAATATGGAAGAAATTATAAATGTGGCAGATCTTGCTATTGGAAGGGCAGGGGCAATGACTATTACAGAAATTGCAAATATAGGTAAGCCTTCAATTTTAATACCACTTCCAAATGTTAGTCATAATCATCAATTGTATAATGCTAAGGTTTTAGAAAATGTAGGAGCAGCAAAAATTATATTAAATGATGAATTAACAGGAGAAATATTAAACAAAAATATAGAAGAAATAGTACTAGACAAAACAAAGATGAAAAAAATGGGAGAAAACGCCTTAAAAATCTCAGCAATAGATGCTGATGATAAAATATATAAAGAAATAGAAAAATTAGTAAAATAGAGGTAAGAAGATGCTTAAAAAAATACAATTTAATAAAATAATATTAATATTATTTTTAGTAGGTGTTATTATAATTAGTGGAATTGGAGCTTTTTTTCTGATTTCATTAAATGATATAAATATAAAGATTCAATCTGGACAAGTCTTAAATATGCAAGAAGTGCAAAATAAAACAATTTTGGTGTTGATAATATGCTTAATTTTATTTACAATCATTGGAATTTGTTCTGCCATATTTTTATCACGATTTATAATTTTTCCAATTAATAAATTAATTAAAAGTGCAGAAAAAATGGCAGAAGAAGATAAAAATATAAAGAAAATACAAAAAGGAAAAAGAGGGAATGAAGCTAAAGACTTAGAAAATATATTAGGATTAATGACAACAGAATTTAAAGATAAATTAAGTGAAGTATCTACACAAAAAAATCAAATAGAGACTATATTATTACATATGACAGATGGAATTATAGCATTTAATATGAAAGGACAAATTATTTTAATCAATCCAGCTGCTAAAAAGTTTTTAAGAATTGGACCAGAAGATAATACTTTTAATGATATTTTTAATAAATTTAATTTAGATATTAATATGGAGAGAATAATTTATTTAGAGAATTGGACTTCAACAGAACAAAGAATACAAGTGGAAGATAATTACATGAATGTGTTTTTTGCACCATTTAGAAATGAAACAGATAGGCCAGATGGAGTAATTGCAGTAATACAAGATATAACAGAACATGTTAAATTGGATAATATGCAAAAGGAATTTGTTGCAGATGTATCACATGAATTAAAGACACCAATAACATCAATCATGGGATATGCAGATACCTTATTGGAAGGAGAATATGACAAAGAAACACAAGATAAATTCTTAAATGTAATTGCAACTGAAGCAAGAAGAATGGCAAAACTTGTAACTGACTTATTAACATTATCTCGTTATGATAGTAAAAACAATAAGACTCAAAGAGAAACCTTTGATTTAGGTGATTTGGTAAAAAAATGTCAAGATAAACTAGCAATAGAGATTAAGAAGAAAAATCATAAAGTTGATTGCTTTGTAACAGCAGATGTACCACCAGTATATGCAGATAAATACGATATTGAAAGAGTTGTATTAAATATTTTAACAAATAGTATTAAATATACAAAAGATGGTGGAGAAATAAAGATATATGTTGGATTTGTGTATAATGATGCATATATAAAAATATTTGATAATGGAATTGGAATTCCAGAGGAAGATTTAAATAGAATCTTTGAAAGATTTTATAGAGTAGATAAAGCACGTACCAGAGAAATGGGTGGTACGGGGTTACGGTCTTTCTATTGCGAAAGAAATATTAGACAAAAATGGTGGAAGTATAGATATAAAAAGTGTAGTTGGACAAGGCACAGAAGTTGTTATAAGAATTCCAACAAAACAATAAAAAATATTTTTCCATTGATAAACAACAAAAAATAATGTATAATATAAAAGTATAATTTACAAAAGGAGAGAGTTAGATTGAGTGAAAAAGCAAAAGACATATTAGAATGGGTATATTGTATAATAATTGCATTAGTACTTGCAATGTTATTTCGTTATTTTATAGGAACACCAACTATAGTTCAACAAGTATCCATGTATCCTACTTTAATACAAGATGAAAGATTATGGTTAAATAGATGGACAAGAACAACTTCAAGGTTGCCTGAAAGAGGAGAGATTATCACATTTGAAGAGCCAAATAAAATAACTTATTTAGAATCAGAAATAGATTTAAACAATCCAGTTGCTACATATAATGAAAGAACAGCATTTGGTTGGTTTATAAATAATTTCTTAGAAATAGGAAAAAGAAGTTATATAAAAAGAGTAATTGCTCGACCAGGTGAATATGTAGAAATAAAAGATGGAAAAGTTTATATTGATGGAAAAATATTAGATGAACCATACTTACAAGATGGTATAATAACAGATGTTGGACCTAGTGGATTTAATAATTTTAAAGTTCCTGAGGATTGTGTATTTGCGATGGGAGATAATAGAAATCGTAGTACTGATTGTAGATCATTTGGGTGTATTCCTCTAAAGAAGATTGAGAGTACTGTAGCAATTAGAATATGGCCACTTAACAAATGGGGACATGTAGACTAAGTAAAATCATAAGAGGTAAAAGGATGTTTGAAGATATAATTGGAAATAATCAAATAAAAGATAATTTGGAAAAAGCATTACAAAATAATAAATTATCACATAGTTATTTATTTATAGGAATAAAAGGAATAGGTAAAAAACTTTTGGCAAAAGAATTTGCAAAACAAATATTAGGAAATTTTACTAATGATAATCATCCAGATTATATGTGTATTGAACCAGATGGAAATAATATAAAAATAGAACAAATACGCTTTATTCAAAAAAAAATACAAGAAAAGCCAATTTTATCAGATAAAAAAGTATTTATTATAAATGATGCAGAAACTATGACAAAAGAAGCCCAGAATTGTCTATTAAAAACATTGGAAGAACCACCAGAATTTGCTACGATTATTTTAATTGGAAGTAATGAAAATGCTTTTTTATCTACTATAAAATCTAGATGTATGATACTTAGATTTGTTCCTATAGAAGATGAAAAAATAAAAGAATATATGAAAAAAAATTATAATATAGATATAGAAAAAAAACATTTTCCAATTTTTCAAGGAAGCATTGGAAAAGCAATATTACTAAAAGATAAACAAGAAGAATATGATAAAATAATAGAAATAATAAATCAATTAGATAAGAAAGATTTAATTGAAATTGTAAAACTTTCCGAAATACTTTATAAAGCAAAAGAAGAAATTTTTGAGATTTTAGAATATATAAACATATTATTATTAGAAAAAGCAAAAAGAAATTATTTATACACAAATTGTATTGAAATTGTGGAAAATACAAAAAAAAGATTAAAACAAAATGCAAATTATGATATGTGTATAGATAATATGGTATTTAATATGTGGGAGGAAGTAAATTGAAAAATATAATAGGAGTTAGGTTTAAAAAGTTAGGGAAGATATATTTCTTTAATCCAAGAGGTTTAAAAGTAAGAAAAGGCAATAAGGTAATTGTAGAAACTGCACAAGGAGAAGAATATGGAGAAGTTATGATACCAAATCGTTGGGTTGAAGATGAAAAAATAGTAACACCATTAAAAAAAGTTATTAGGATTGCAAATTATAAAGATCATAAACATTATGAAGAATGTCGAAAAAAAGAAAAAGAAGCATTTGATATTTGTTTAGAAAAAATAAAAGAACATAAATTAAACATGACATTAACAGATGTTGAATATAAATTTGATAATAGTAAAATTTTATTTTATTTTACTGCAGATGGAAGAATTGATTTTAGAGAATTAGTAAAAGATTTAGCATCTATTTATAAAACTAGAATAGAATTAAGACAAATAGGCGTTAGAGATGAAGTAAAACGAATAGGTGGAAATGGAGTTTGTGGCAGAGAACTTTGTTGTTGTTCTTTCTTAAGTGATTTTGAAACAGTTTCTATTAAGATGGCAAAAGAACAAAATATGTCACTTAATCCATCAAAAATATCTGGCAATTGTGGAAGGTTAATGTGTTGTCTGAAATATGAAAGTGATGTATATGAAGAAAAATTAAAGAAACTTCCTAATATTGGTGCTATAGTAAGAACTGAAGATGGTGAAGGAGAAGTAGATTCAATTGAAACATTAAAAGAAAGAGTTAGAGTAAAAATAAAAGATAATGAAGGAGATGGATATCTTTATAAAAGATATGATGCTAAAGATATTAAGGTAATTCAAGATGCTACATCTGAAAAAGTAGATCAAGAAGAGTTAGATAATAAAGAAGAATTAGAAGAGTTGGAAAAATTAGAAGAAAAAGATATGTTAGAAAAAGAAGAAAAATAATAGTAAATGAAGTTTTAGGAGGTGAAAAATATGGCATATAAAATTACAGATAAATGTATTTCTTGTGGAGCTTGTGCTGCTGATTGTCCTGTTGGATGTATATCACAAGGTGATGAAAGATTTGTTATAGACCAATCAGCTTGTATTGGTTGTGGTACTTGTGCAGGAGTTTGTCCTGTTGAGGCTCCAGTAGAGGAATAAGATTTAAAAATTAATATTCTAAAAGTTATTCAAATAAAAGTACTCAAAAACAAGATGAGTACTTTTTTAATTCTAAAATTTTAAAATTATAATTCTTAAAAATTTCGAAAAGACAAAGAAAGTGGAAGAAAACAATAAGATACATTTACTGTAAAATAATTATTAATATATACATAAGAAGAAAAATATAATAATCTTTATAATGCAGATTATATAAAATATCATAAAGACTTTTGGCAAATAATAGAATAAGCGATGTATAGGAAGAATATAAACTAGGAAAAACACATTAATATCAAATAAAATATATAAAAGAAGGTAAAAAATATTTAAAAAACAAGTGTGATTTTTATATAAAAATTTAATAATGAAAGAAGGATTTATGTAAAATGCGTCGAATAATATAATTACGTATATTTATTTGAAATATGTTGTAACAAAATAAGTGAAAGTGAGGGAAAAATGCAACGATATAGTGATGAAATTATAGATGAAGTAAGACAAACAAATGATATAGTAGATATAATATCACAATATGTGCATTTAAAAAGAAGTGGAAGAAATTTCTTTGGGCTATGCCCATTTCATAATGAAAAATCGCCTTCTTTTTCAGTATCACCAGATAAACAAATATTTCATTGCTTTGGTTGTGGAGTAGGTGGAAATGTATTTACATTTTTAACAAAAATAGAAGGAATAAATTTTTATGAAGCAGTACAAATTTTAGCAGAAAGATCTAATATACAACTTCCAACATTAGATAATAATGCAGATACAGCAAAGGAAATATTAAAATCAAAAGTATATAAAGTAAATGAATATGCAACTAAATTCTATCATGAAAATTTATACAAGCCAGAATCAAAAATAGCACAAGAATATATTAAAAAAAGAAAATTAACAAACGAAACTTTACAATCTTTTAGAATTGGATTTTCAGGGAAATTTGATGAATTATATCAGGAGTTAAAAAAACAAGGATTTGAAGAAAAAGAAATTTTAGAATCAGGACTAGTAAATCGAAATGATAGAGGACAATATATAGATAGATATAGAAATAGATTAATGTTTCCAATTTGTGATGCAAGAGGAAGGGTAATTGCATTTGGAGGACGAGTGTTAGATGATTCTAAACCAAAGTATATTAATTCACCTGAAAATGTAGTTTATAGTAAAGGAAGAAATTTATTTGGATTAAATGTTGCTAAAAAAGGTGATATCAAGCAAATTCTAATTGTTGAAGGATATATGGATGTTATTTCACTTCATCAAAGAGGAATTACAAATGTAGTTGCGCCACTTCGGCACTGCTCTAACACAACAACAAGCTTGGTTACTAAGAAAAAATTCAGAAAAGATAATTCTTAGTTTTGATTCAGATGAAGCAGGTCTTCAAGCTAAAATAAGAGCATTAGATATTATGCAAGATATGGGATGTGATATTAGGATTTTGCAGATGGAAGGAGCAAAAGATCCAGATGAATACATTATTAAATATGGAAACAGCAGATTTAATGCACTAGTGGAAAAGGCACTTTCAGTAATTGAATTTAAAGTTAAAATATTAGAGCAAAATTTAAATTTAGAAAGTGTAAATGATAAAATAAAATTCTTAAATCAAATTGCAAAATTGATATCTAAAATTGACAATAATATAGAAAAAGAAGTATATATTGAAAAATTATCAAAACAATATAATATTTCAAAAGAAGCAATATATGCGGAGGTAAATAAATTAGTCTATAAAGATAAAAAAGGAGAAAAAATTTTAGATAAGCCAAAACCAGTTATAAAACATAAAAAAGAAGAAACAAAAGAAATTTCACAAGCGATAAGAAAAAGAGAAAATACTATTATAGCAATATTATTAACAGGGGATATTAATATTTTTCAAATAATTAGCCAAAATATTAAGGTCGAAGATTTTAAAGATGAGGTTAATCAAAAAATTGCAAAAAAACTGTATGAAGAGTTTGAAAAAGGAAATAGTAATATAAATAGTATAATTGATGTTATGGAAGAAGAAGAACAAAATCATATTACAGAAATCATGGCAGATGACTATGAAATTACAGATACAGAAAAAGCAATTGATGATATAATGCAAGTCTATGAAAAAGAAAAACTTAATAATCGCAAATTTGAAATATTAGAGTTATTAGAAGGAAATTTAGAAGCTAGCCACAAAAAAGAATTAGAAAAAGAATTAAGTAATATTGTTGTTAGGTTAGCAAAGATTAAATAGGGGTGAAAAATTAATATGGCAAAGAAAAAAGAAGAAGTAGAAAATGTAAAAGAAAAAAAATCTAATAAGAAAGAAAAAAATGTAGAAACAAAAAAAGAAACAAAGAAAAAAGAAACAAAGAAAGAAACAAACAAAAAAACTACTGAAAATAAAAAGGAAAATGTAAAAAAAGAACAACCTAAAAAAGAAAATAAGTCTAAAAAAGAAAGTAAGCCAACCAAAGAGATAAAAGAATCCAATAAGGTAAATGAAAAAAAAGAAAAAGAACAAAAAAAGACACCAAAAAAAGAATTAAAGGAAACTAAAATTACTAAAAATGAAAAAAAAGAGGCAGATAAAAAACATGAAAAAGATGAAGTAAATATAGCTGTCAAAGAAAATGAATCACAGCCAGAAGAGGAAAATAAAGAAAATGTATCCCAAGAAGATAACAAAATAAAAGAAGAAAAAGTAAATAATATTCTTAAAAAAGCAAAAGAAAAAGGTCAAATAACTTATGGGGATTTAGCAAATGAACTAGATAATGTAAATCCTGATCAGATAGACCAAGTATTTGATGCTTTTGAGGAATTAGGAGTAGACCTATTATCAGATGAAGTTGAAGAAGAGCCAGATATCGAAGATTTAAAAGAAGTAGAAAACTTAAAATTAGATGAGATAACTGATGAAAATAATTATGAAGGAATAAATGTTGATGATCCTGTAAGAATGTATTTAAGAGAAATAGGTAGAATTCCGCTTTTAACATTTGATCAAGAATTAGATCTTGCTAAAAGAATATTAAATGGAGATGAAACTGCAAAACAACAATTGGCAGAATCTAACTTAAGACTAGTAGTAAGTATTGCTAAAAAATATGTTGGTAGAGGTATGTTATTTCTTGACTTAATTCAAGAGGGAAATATGGGATTAATTAAGGCTGTCGAAAAATTTGATTATACAAAAGGTTTTAAATTCAGTACTTATGCAACTTGGTGGATAAGACAAGCCATTACAAGAGCTATTGCTGACCAAGCAAGAACAATAAGAATACCAGTTCATATGGTAGAAACAATCAATAAATTGATTAGAACATCAAGACATTTGTTACAACAATTAGGTAGAGAGCCAACCCCAGAAGAAATTTCTGCTGAAATGGAAATGCCAATTGAGAAAGTAATGGAAATTCAGAAAATAGCACAAGATCCAGTATCATTAGAAACTCCAATAGGAGAAGAAGATGACAGCCATTTAGGTGATTTTATACAAGATGATGATAGTCCAGCACCACATGACTCTGCAGCTTACACATTATTAAAAGAACAATTAGAAGAGGTTATGAATACATTGACACCAAGAGAAGCAAAAGTTTTAAAATTAAGATTTGGTCTAGAAGATGGAAAAGCAAGAACATTAGAGGAAGTAGGCCGTGAATTTGAAGTGACTCGTGAAAGAATAAGACAAATTGAGGCAAAAGCTTTAAGAAAATTAAGACATCCAAGCAGAAGCAAAAAATTAAGAGATTATATGGGATAAAACATGTAGTTACGGAGGAAAAATGGAACAAATTCAAAACTTTTTAAGTAATATAACAACTATTCAAATAATTGATATATGGATTTCAATAGGAATTATTATATTTTTTAGAATTTTTAGTAGTGCATTTTCATATATCATTATTAGGATGTTTAAGATAAAAGAAAAAAAGAATAAAAAGATAAAAGAAAGTGCTTTTTATAATCCGTTAAGAATATTTTTTATTATACTAGGTATTTATATAGCCATATTATTTTTGAAAGAACAATTAAAAATTAATGAAGATATAATCAAATTAGTAAATAAAGCATTTATAATAATATCTACTATTGTATTTGCAAAGGGACTAGCTTCAAGTCTTATGGCAGAATCTTCTTTATATAAAAAGATAAAGGAAAAAACAAGCAATGAAGGCAAAGAAGATTCAATGTTTGATTTTTCATTAAAAATAGCAAGAATTATTATTTATATAGTAGCAGTTTTTATAATAATAACAACATTGGGAATAGATATAAGTGGTCTCATTGCAGGATTAGGATTAGGAGGAGTTATTGTAACACTTGCAGCTCAAGATACTGCTAAAAACTTATTTGGTGGATTGGTAATTTTTTTAGATAAGCCTTTTATAGTAGGAGATTGGATTCAAATAGATAATTTTGAGGGAACAGTAGAAGATATAACTTTTAGAAGTACAAGAGTAAGAACTTTTGAAAATTCTTTAGTAAATATTCCAAATTCTGTTATTTCAAATAGTTCTATAATTAATTGGAGTAAAATGGAAAAAAGGAGATATAAAACAAATTTATGTGTTGAACTAAATACACCATTAGAAAAATTAGAAAAATTTAAAGTAAGAGTGAGCCAGATGCTACAGTCAAGAGATGCAATTTATAATGATTCTATTATTGTAAAATTTGATGAAATTGCAGATAATGGTTTAAATATACTAATATCTAGTTATACAGATTCAGTAGATTATCCAAGTTATTTATCAGAAAAACAAGATATTAATTATAAGATTATGAAAATTCTAAAAGAAGAAAATATAGAACTTTCTTATGATACAAAAACAGTGCATATTAAAAATTAAGTAAGACATATGATGCACAATCATCATATGTCTTATTGTATATAAATAATTCTTCAAAATAAAAAGGCATGTGATGTAAAAACATTACATGCCTATGGCTAAATTGTTAATTATTTATGAAATAAAATAACATATAGCCAATAGAGTAGAAAAAAGCTAGGATAAAAAGTTAGTAAAACAACTGAAAATGAAAAAGCTTTTTCTACAATTTTTGCTCTCCGAGAATTAGAGCCATCTAGCTTAGCATAAAATAACCCTAGGACAAGTGTCGTTCCAAAGAGAGCCATGAGGATAATAATTGAAAGTATTTTAAACATATACATTCCTCCTCATGAAATATTTCAAATAGCTACCTGTATATTATAACACAAAGATTGTAAAAGTAAAGAAAAATTCACAATATAGACATAATTTTATTTTATAATAAAATAAAAATAGGAGTGAATATGTGATGTTAAATGATACAATTTTAATAGTAGATGATGAATTAAGGATGAGAAAGTTAATAAAAGACTTCTTAAAGATAAAGGGATATAGTATTTTAGAAGCGGAAGATGGAGAAAAAGCATTAGAAGTATTTAGAGAAAATAAAAATAAAATCGCATTAATTTTATTAGATGTTATGATGCCCAAATTAGATGGTTGGTCTGTGCTTCGCCAAATTAGACAAGAGTCTAAAGTACCAATAATCATGTTAACTGCTAGAGGAGAAGAACAAGATGAATTATTTGGTTTTGAATTAGGAGTAGATGAATATATTTCTAAACCATTTAGTCCCAAAATATTAGTAGCAAGAATTGAAGCAATATTAAAAAGAACAAGTGTAAATATTACTGAAATAAAGAATTATGCAGGAATAGAAATTGACAAAGAGGGAAGAAGTGTAAAAATTGATGGGAAAAATATCGAACTTAGTTTAAGAGAATATGAGCTTCTAATATATCTTATAGAAAATAAAAATATTGCACTATCTAGAGATAAAATATTAAATAATGTATGGAATTATGATTATTATGGTGATTCTAGAACAATTGATAGTCATATAAAAAAAATAAGACATAAACTAGGTAAAAAAGGGAAATATATAAAAACTATAAGAGGAGTAGGATATAAATTCGAAATCAAATAAGAAAGGTAAATAGATATAAATGAAAAAATTTAAGAATGCATTAAAATCAGTAAAAGTAAAACTTTTTATGACACTTTCATCAATTGTTTTGTTAATAATTGTATTTCTTATAATAGTAAATAATCTTGTATTTGGACAGTTTTATTTATATAGTAAAACAAAAGCTTTGAAATCTGCATATGAAATGATAAATATATATTATGAAAATTTACAAAGTATAGATATAGAATCAGAATTAGAAAAAATTGCTATTAATAATAATTTTGATATTTTAATAAAAGATAATC
The DNA here is from genome assembly GCA_947588915.1 of uncultured Clostridia bacterium. The sequence goes on along the minus strand of CANPZA010000021.1, from coordinate 5,011 downwards.
AAAATATTAATGTATACACTTCAAACAAAGATTTTTTTTCAACATTAGGTCAAATGAATGAGATGACAAAAAGAATTAATATAGATTCAAGTCAAATGATAGAAGAAGGAGAAAAATATACAATAAAGAGACTAAAAGACAGTAAAAATGGAATTACATATATTTTATTGTCAGCAGTTTTAGACAATGGCTATTTATTATATATAAGAATACCAATTACTGTTATTGAAGAAAGTGTAAAAATATCTAATCGTTTTTTATATTTAATGGCAGGGCTTACTATTCTAATTTCAGCTGTAATTGTATTATATGTGTCTAGAAAATTTGGAGATCCAATAACAGAATTAAATGATATTGCAAAGAAAATGTCTAATTTAGATTTCAGCAAAAAATATAGAATTACAGATGTAGATGATGAAATAAACAATTTAGGTAAAAGTATTAATACTATGTCAGATAAATTGGAAAAGACAATTAAACAATTAAGACAAGCTAATATAGAATTAGAAAAAGATATAGAAGAAAAATCAAAGATAGATGAAATGAGAAAGAGCTTTATATCAGATGTATCTCATGAATTAAAGACTCCAATTGCATTAATACAAGGATATAGTGAGGGATTACTTGAAAATGTAAATTCTGATGAAGAAAGCAGAAAATTTTATGCAGAAGTAATTTTAGATGAAACTAATAAAATGGATAGATTAGTAAAACAATTGTTAGAATTAATGAAATTAGAATATGGAAAAAGAGAATTTAAGGATAAGATATTTAATATTATAGAGTTAGAAAAAGAAGTAGTTAGAAAATCTAAAGTTATGATAGAAGAAAAAAATATAAAAGTTAAAATAGAAGGTAAAGATGAAATTAATGTATTTGCAGATGATTTTTATATTGAACAAGTAATAACTAATTATATAACAAATGCTATTAAACATACAAAAGAAATAAATAAAGAAAAATACATAAAAATAGAAAATGAAATAGATTTAAATACAAATAAAGTTAGGATAAAAGTTTTTAATACAGGAGATAATATACCAGAAGAAAATATAGAAAGAATTTGGAATAGATTCTATAAGATAGATGAATCAAGAAATAGAGATGATGGAGGAACAGGAATAGGACTTTCTCTTGTAAAGGCAATTATGAATAATTACGAAAATGCATATGGTGTAATAAATAAAGAAAATGGCGTTGAATTTTATATTGAATTAAACATGAAATAAAAGCTCCGTTTTAGGAGCTTTTATTTTAAGGAGGGATGAAAAATAAATTATTTTAAATATACCACATATTATATTAATGGATTAAGTTTTATTATTTCTATTATAATTTTTTTAACAATAAATTTATTTGTTTCAAATTTTCAAATCAAAAGGACTACTTTAAGAGTAGGTTTTAATGTCAATAATCAAATTCAAAATATAGAAAAATAATTTTATATGATAAGTTAAAAATATTAAATTTTTATTATAAACAAATTATAATAAATTTGTTGAAAAAAATAAAAAAAATGGATATAATAAATAAAATAGAAAATGAGGAGTAGATAAATATGATTTCACAATTAATAATTTTAATAATATTAATTGCGTGTAATGCTTTTTTTGCAGCTACAGAAATAGCATTTATTTCATTAAATGATGCAAAAATAGAAAAACAAGCGAAAGAAGGAAATAAAAAAGCAAAACAAATTGAAAAAATGATAAAGATGCCTAGTAAGTTTTTAGCAACAATACAAATAGGAATTACTTTTGCTGGTTTCTTATCAAGTGCTTTTGCATCAGATACATTTGCTAAAATGCTGGCTCCAGCATTATATAAAGCTTTACCTTTTATAGGGATAGAAGCTTGGAACAATATATCAATTGTACTTATTACTATAGTATTATCTTTCTTTACATTAGTATTTGGTGAATTAGTACCAAAAAGATTTGCTATGAAATATTATGAAAAAATATCTTATGCTACAATAGGTATAATTAGAACAATATCAACTATCACATCACCATTTGTAAAATTATTAACTTTTGTTACTAATGTGGTATCAAGATTATTTGGAGTAAAAGAAAATGAGGAAGAATCTGTTACAGAAGAAGAAATAAAAATGATGGTAGATCAAGGAGAAGAAAAAGGAACCATAGAAGAAGAAGAAAAAGAGTTAATTAATAATGTATTTGAATTTAATGATATAACAGTTTCAGAAATTATGAGGCATAGAACAGAAATATTTGCAGTAGATATTAAAATTAGTACAGAAGAGCTATTAGAAGAATTATCAAAAGAAGAATATAGATATAGTAGAATTCCAGTATATGATGAAACAATAGATGACATCAAAGGTATTTTATATGTGAAAGATGTGTTAAAAAATATAAACAAAAAGACATTTAAAGTAAAAAATGTTGTAAAAGATGCATATTTTGTATCTCAAAATAGATTAATTAATGAAGTATTTAAAGAATTACAAAAAAATAAAAAACAGATAGCTATAATTATAGATGAATATGGAGGAACAGCAGGACTTATAACTATGGAAGATATATTAGAAGAATTAGTAGGAGATATCTATGATGAATATGATAAAGAAGAATTACAATATGAGAAAATAGATGATAATACCTATATTTTAAGTGGAAATATGACAATATATGATGTAAATAAATTACTAGATGCAGATATTCCAGAAGGAGATTATGATACGATTTCAGGATATTTACAAGAAGAATTAGGAAGAGTACCAGCAGATGAAGAAACACCGATTATAGAAACTGAAAAAGTAACATATAAGATAGAAGATTATGAAGATAAAAGGATTTTAAAAGTTAAAGCTTGTAAGAACAATATAGAAAATGATACAAAACAAGATAATTAGAATAGGAAAGGAAAAATAAAAATGAAAAAAAGAAATATAATTTTAATAACAGTAATTGTATTAATTTTAATAGCGGTATTAGTTGCAACGATTTGTTATTTAATTGATAAAGAACAAAGAAAATATGAAATAGTGGAAGTAAATCAATATAATTATTTTGTTTTAAAACAAAATGACTTACAAGGGGTAATTGACAAAAAAGGAGATACACTTATAAAGCCAGAATATGATCAAGTAATAATTCCAAATCCTGAAAAGTCAGTATTTATAGCATATAAAGGAGATAGTATAAAAGTATTTAATGAAAAAAATGAGGAAATATTAACAGATTTTTCAAATGTAGAACCAATGAGGTTTAAAAATATATCAAGTAGTTTAATGTATGAAAAAAGTGTATTAAGATATGAAAAAGATGGAAAGTATGGAATAATAAATTTTGATGGCAAAGTACTTACTAAACCTATTTATAATGAAATAAATACACTTCAATCTAAAGAAGGAGAATTAGTAGTAAATAAAGATGGAAAAATAGGAGTAATTAATATAAAAGGAAAAGAATTAATAAAACCAGAATATGATGAAATTTCGATAGATGAATATTATACAAATGAAAATAAATATAGAAATTCAGGATATATTGTAGGAATTAAAACAGAAGAAGGATATAGATATGGATATATAAACAATAAAGGTAAAAAAATCCTAGATATGAATTTTAATAAAATAAAAAGAGTAGTACAAATAGAAGATGATGAAAATGCATATTTAATATGTGCAAAAAATGGAAAATATGGCGTTATTAAAAATGATAAAACTATAATTGAAAATGAATATCAATCTATAGAATATGATAAAAATAACAAAATATTTATTATAGAAAAAAGTAAAAAATATGGAGTTGCAAATATTAAAGGTGAAATAATTGTACCTATACAATATGACCAAATCGATATTACAGGTATATATTTATATGCTAAAAACGACCAAGGAACAACAGTTTATAATAATAATGGATCACAGGTTAATATTGATTCAAATATTGTTATATTAAATACAGATAATGAAAAATATAAAATTAAAATTAATAATAAACAGGGAACAAAATATGGAGTAATTAATGAAAAAGGAGAACAATTAATTGAAGAAAAATATAATTATATAAGATATTTATATGATAATTATTTTATGGTTAGCTATGAAAATGGTAAATTAGGAGTATTAGATGATGATGAAAATGTAAAAATTGAATTAGACAAAGACTCTTTCCAACAATTACAAGATACACAATTAATACAAACATCTGTGAGCGAATCAAAAACAGTACAATTATATTCAAAAACATTCGAAAAAATCTGTGAAATGCAAAATGCAACTGTAGATGTAGAAGATGAATATATAAGAATATATAATGATAATGAAATAAAATATTTTAATAAAGAAGGTAAAGAATTAAAAAATACAGAAGTTTATAAAAATAATAAATTATTTGTTCAATCAAATGAAAATAAATATGGATTTGCAGACAAAGAAGGTAATTTAGTAGTTGAATGTCAATATGATAAAGCATATGAATTTAATGAATATGGTTTTGCAGCTGTAATGAAAGATGGAAAATGGGGAGTTATAAATGAAGAAGGTGAACAGATAGTTAATCCAATTTATGACTTGTCAGAACAATCAGAGCCATCATTTATAGGACAATATTATAGAGTACTATATGGATTTGGAGAATTTTATTATACAGATGAGAAATAAATAGTAAAATAAATTATTACAAAAATGTTAGTTGATTATAAATCAATTAGCATTTTTTTGTTTAAGTTCATATTTTATAGTAAATACTACTTATAAATATAAAATTTTAAGGAGGAAATAAGATTTGAAATTAGGAGTTGCATTATCTGGAGGAGGAATAAGAGGAATTGCACATGCAGGTGCCTTAAAAGCTTTTGAAGACAATAATATAAAAATTGATGTAATTCGGAGGAACTAGTTCAGGAAGTTTAGTAGCTTCTTTATATGCAATTCGGTTATTCTCCTTATTATATATATGTATTATAGTCATTTGCAAAACTCTAAAAGTCTTGCAAATACTTGACTTTTTTTGTTATATATATGTTATTTTTCTCCACT